>DATLGW010000520.1:0-4138 GCA_035540315.1 Burkholderiaceae bacterium
ACGCTGACTCGCCTGATGACCTGCGCCGCGTTGCTCGCGACCGCAGCGGCCGCGACCGCACAGACCTACCCGTCCAAGCCGATCCGCTTCGTCGTCGGTTTCTCCGCCGGCGGCTCGACCGATCTGCTGGCGCGGCTGCTCGCCGACGAGATGCGCAAGGACTGGAACGCGACCGTCGTGGTGGAGAACCGCGTCGGCGCCGGCGGGGTGATCGCGGCCGACCACGTCGCGAAGTCGCCGCCGGACGGCTACACGCTGTTCGTTCAGAGCGCGACGCACACGGCGATCGGCGCGCTGCGCAAACAGCTGCCGTACCACTCGGTCGACAGCTTCACGCCGATCACACTGGTAGCGACCGCGCCAAACGTGCTGCTGGTTCGGCCGGACTCGCCGTACAAGACGCTGGATAGCTTCATCGCCGCCGCGAAAGCCAAGCCGGGCGAGATTACCTATGCGACGTCGGCCGTCGGCGGCGCGCTGCACCTGGCGGGCGAGCAGTTCGCGCACCTGGCGGGCATTCGGCTCAATCACGTGCCGTACAAGGGCGCAAACGAAGTCACGCTGGCGGTGATGTCGGGTACCGTCGAGTCGTCGTGGAATGCGGCGAACGCCGCAATGGCGCATGTGAACGCCGGCAAGCTGCACATCCTGGGCGTGGCGAGCGAGAAGCGCTTTGCGCTGCTGCCGAACGCGCCGACATTCGCCGAGCTCGGCATCAAGAGCATGACCAGCGAGACCTGGGTCGGCGTGCTGGGGCCGGCGGGCCTGCCTGCGGATGTCACCTCGAAGCTGAACGACTACTTCCAGAACCTCGTCAAGCGGCCCGACGTGACCGAGAAGCTTCACAAGCTCGGCGCCGTTCCGGTCGGCACCGGCCCCGCGGAGTTCCGCAAGCTGATCGCCGACGAGATCGCGACGCTGTCGGACATCGCGAAAAAAGCGAAAATCGAGATCGATTGAACGCCAGCCAAACCAGCCGCTGACGGAACCCCATGTCGACCGTTTATCAGTTCGTCGAATTGAAAGCGCCGCCGGGCAAATACGACCACCTGGTGCTTCCCAACGGGCTGATTCACCGCTCGGTCTACACCGACCCGAAGATCTTCGACGAAGAGATGGTGAAGATCTTCGGCGGCACCTGGGTCTTTCTGCTGCACGAGAGCGAGATCCCGAACCCGAACGACTTCAAGACCGTGACGGTCGGGCGGCGGCCGACGATCGTCGCGCGCACCGACGACGGCCGAATCGTCGCGATGCTGAACCGCTGCACGCACCGCGGCAGCCCGGTATGCCTGGCCGAGTCCGGCAACACCCGCCGCTTCACCTGCCCGTATCACGGCTGGGTGTTCGACAGCGCCGGAGAGCTCGTGCACGTGAGCTTCCCCGAAGGCTACGGGCCGCAGTTCGACCTCAAGTCGCACAACCTCGGCCGGTTCCCGAAGGTCGAGTCGTATCGGGGCTACGTGTTCGGATCGCTGAATCCGGACGTCGAGCCGCTCGCCGAGTGGCTGGGGCCGGCGCGCCAGACGCTGGACTGGAGCATCGACAAGGACGCGATCGGGCCGAACGGCGTGCGCGTGGTCAAGAGCATCCAGATGAGCTACCGCGGCAACTGGAAGCACCAGAACGACAACAACACCGACGGCTACCACACGCCGTTCCTGCACAAGGCGACGAACCTGATGAACCGGCTGCGGCACGGGCCGGGCAAATGGCTGTCGCACGTGAACGACAACACGCAGATGATCTGCCAGTACCTCGGGCACGGCCACAAGCTGGGCGATCACCGTGCCGAGTTGCGCTCGTCGTGGCAGCAGTCGCGGCCCGTTCCCGGACGCGAGACGTTCTCCGAGCAGCTGATCCGCGACGTCGGCGAAACGATGGCGGCGGAATACCTCGAGCTCGTCGGGCGCGCCGGCATCAACCTGGTGATCTACCCGAACCTGTTCGTGATGGGCAACGGGACGTTCGCGGTGTTCGAGCCGGTCGCGGTGGATCTTACGAACATCCGCTACTACGCCACGCTGATCAACGACGCGCCGCCCGAGATCAACCAGCTGCGGCTGCGTTTCGACGAGGACTTCCACAGCGTCGGCTCGCGCGACGACAGCGACATCCAGGAACGGGTCCAGCACGCGCTGACGGTGATTCCGGAGATGGAATGGATCGACGTCAGCCGCGGCATGTGCCGGCAGACCGTCGACGAGAAGACCGGCGTCGTCACCAGCAACAAGACCGACGACACGGCGATCCGCGGCGCCTACGGGTACTGGAAGTACCTGATGAACCGCGACGTGCGCCCGACGGTCGTCTGACGATGAACGACGACGGCCGTTACGTCACGCCCGAGCTCTACCGGCGCATCGAGGCGTTCGTCGAGCGGATGCGCGCGCGGGCGGATCCGCCAGATCTGCCGCAGGACGACCGGGCGCGGGTCGCGCGTTTCATGTATCACGAGGCCCGGCTGCTCGACGCCCGGCACTATCAGGCGTGGTTCGCGCTGACGACCGAGGATTTCGCGTACTGGGTTCCGAGCCGATTCGGCAGCGCGTCGCTGTCCGGCCAGGTCGCAGTCAATTTCGACGACCGGCGCCGAATGCTCGACCGGATCGCGTACGCCGACCAGGCGGCTCCGGCGGCGCAGACGCCGCCGTCGCGTACGGCGCGAATCGTCGCCAACGTCGATGCGTGGCGCGGCGAGGCGGCGGACACGATCGAGGTGGCGGCGAAGCTCGCAATCCACGAGTACCGCCGCCAGCGAATGAACCTGATCGCCGGCACGCAGTGGATGATCCTGCGCGCCGGCGCCGACGGCTATCGTATCCAGGCGAAGGTGATCGAGCTGCTCGACTGCGACGAGCCGCAGGGGAACAACAGCTTCATCCTGTAGCGATCACTCGAGCTTGATATTGTTTTCCTTGATCGCCTTCGACCACTTCGCGTCCTCGCGCTTCAGGTGATCAGCGAATTGCTCGGCGGTGCCGCCGAGCACGCTGACGCCGAGCTTGTCCATCGCCACCAGCGTCTCGGACGCCTGCAGCGCCTTCGCGAGCTCGGCCGACAGCTTCTGCACGATCGGCGTCGGCGTTCCGGTCGGCGCGAAGATCCCATACCAGCCGGTGATCTCGAACCCCGGCAGCCCGGCCTCGGCAGTCGTCGGCAGGTCGGGCACAAGCTTGTCGCGCTTGGCTGCAGCGAGCGCCAGCGCCTTCACGCGGCCGCTGCCCAGTTGCGGCAGCGCGGCGGGCAGATCCATCGAAGAGAACTGAATCTCGCCGCCCATCAGCGCCGACAGCGCCGGCGCGCTGCCCTTGTACGGCACGTGCAGCATGTCGATGCCCGCCATCGTCTTGAAGATCTCGCCGGCGATGTGATGCGGGGTCCCATTGCCGCCCGAGCCGTACGGGATCGGTTTGGGCTGCGACTTCGCGTACGCGAGGAATTCCTTCAGCGTGCTCGCCGGCACGTTCGCATTGACCATCAGCACATGCGGCACGTAGCCGATCAGGCTGACCGGGACGAAGTCGCGCTGCGGGTTGTACGGCAGCTTCGGGTTCAGCCACGGATTGATTGAGATCGTCGTCGTCGAACCCATCAGCAGCGTGTGTCCGTCCGGTGCCGACCGCGCGACATGCTCGGAGCCGATCGCCGCGCCGGCGCCGGGCTTGTTCTCGACGATCACCGGATGCGGAAACACATCGCTCAAGTTTTTCGCCAGCAGCCGCGCGATCAGATCGGTCGCGCCGCCGGGGGCGAATGGAACGACGATGCGCACCGGCTTCGACGGATAGGTGTCCGCCTGTGCAGCACCCAGCGACGGGACCGCACACAGCGTGAATGCCGACATCAGCCAAACCACGCGTCTGGAGAACATCCACGGGACTTTCATCGTCCATCTCCTTCGGTGTTGAGCGAAGCCAGGCGTTCGTCGAGAACGCCGAAAACGTCGACCTGCACCGGCGCATCCGCCGGCAGCCCTTCGACGCGAACCACGGTGACGGCAGGCGCGGCGGCGCCCGCCCATGGAGCACGCAGCTGTGCCAGCACTTCCGACAGATCCGGCGCGCCGGCGCGCTGCGCAGCCGCTTTCGATACGAGCGCCGTCAATCGGCCGACGTTCTCCGGACGCCC
The DNA here is from genome assembly GCA_035540315.1 of Burkholderiaceae bacterium. GTDB lineage: Bacteria > Pseudomonadota > Gammaproteobacteria > Burkholderiales > Burkholderiaceae_E > DATLGW01. The sequence goes on from DATLGW010000520.1 coordinate 4,132, forward strand.
GCCGAGC
>DATLGW010000521.1:0-2987 GCA_035540315.1 Burkholderiaceae bacterium
GCATTCGTCGATCCCCCGGTGGCCGCGACCGCCGCGCACGCGTTCTCGAGGCTGTCGCGGGTCACGAGCTCGCGCGGCAGCGGCCCGCCGTCGCGCAGCAGCCGCATCACGGTCTGGCCCGCGCGGCGCGCGAGCGCGATCCGCTCGGAGTAGGGCGCCGGCAGCATCGCCGCTCCCGGCAGCGTCAGCCCCAGCAGCTCGGACACCATCGCCATCGTGTTCGCGGTGAACTGGCCCGGGCACGAGCCGACCGTGGGAGAGCACGCGCGTTCGAGCGCATCGAGCGCCGCTTCGGTCGTGCCGCCGGCGTACAGCCGCCCGACCGCCTCGTATGAATCGATTGTGCTGACCGGCCGGCCGTGCAGCTCGCCCGGCAGCATCGCGCCGCCGTACATGAACACCGACGGGCAGTTCAGCCGAACCATCGCCATCATCACGCCCGGCAGCGTCTTGTCGCACCCGGCGAAGCCGACCAGCGCGTCGTACGCGTGGCCGCGCATCACCAGCTCGATCGAATCCGCGATCAGCTCGCGCGACAGCAGGCTCATCCGCATGCCGCGATGGTTCATCGAGATGCCGTCGGACACCGAGATCGTCGTGAACTCGAACGGCGTGCCGCCGGCCATCGCGACGCCCATTTTCGCGGCCTCGGCCTGCGGCCGCAGCGACAGCGAGCACGGCGTGTTCTCGCCGTGGGTGCTCATCACGCCGACGAACGGACGTGCGATCGTCTCGTCGTCGTGCCCCATTGCGCGCAGGAACGTGCGGTGGGGCGTGCGGTCGGTGCCGTCGACGGTGATCCGCGAACGCAACGGCGGGGCGTTCCGGTCGGAGCGGTGTTTCGACATAATGCGGGTAGATTACCGCAACCGTTTCCCCCGGGGTTCTGCCTGCCGACGATGCAGTCCGCCGCTCTCGTCCGTCGCCTGGAATTCGCGCTCGGCGTGCTCGCCGCGAGCATTCTGTTCGCGATGATGCTGCTGACGTTCGTCGACGTGATCCTGCGATACTTCTTCAACGCGCCGATGAAGGGCAGCTTCGAGGTCACCGAGCTGCTGATGGCGGTGCTGATCTTCTGCGGGCTGCCGCTGGTGTCGTACCGCGGCGGCCACGTCGCGATCGACACGTTCGAGCGATTCCTGCCGCGGCTGCTGCGGCGCGCGCTGCAGCCGACGATCCACCTGGTGTGCGCGATCGCGCTGGCGGGGATGGCTTGGCTGCTGGCGGGCCGCGCGGCGCGGTTCGCCGCGCTGGGCGACGTCACGCAGACGCTGAAGATCGAGATCGCGCCTTGGGTCTACCTGATGGCGGCGCTGACGTTGGCGACCGCGCTGATCCATTTGGCCGCGGCGATCGCGCTGATGCGCGCCGGCTGGCCGGACTCCGCCACGCCATCCGGCGACGCGCGCAGCGCCGGCTCGAGCGCAGTGTGACGGCCGCTCGGCGCGACAACGCAGCCCGGGAGCCGCAGCGATGACCGAAGCGGGCATCGGGCTGGCGGCGATGTTTGCGCTGGTCATGCTGAAGGTCCCGATCGCGTTCGCGATGGGGCTGGTCGGCTTTGTCGGGCTGGCGATGCTGCGCGGCTGGCCGCCGGCATTCTCGTCGGCGGTGCTGATCATGTACGAGACCGGGTTCTCGTACACGCTGTCGGTGGTGCCGCTGTTCGTGCTGATGGGCAATTTCGTCAGCCGCGCCGGCCTGTCGCAGGAACTGTTCCGCGCCGCGTACGCGTTCATCGGCCACTGGCGCGGCGGCCTGGCGATGTCGACGGTCGTGTCCTGCGCCGGGTTCGGCGCGATCTGCGGCTCGTCGATCGCGACCGCGGCGACGATGTCGCGCGTCGCCTACCCGCCGATGCGCCGGTTCGGCTACAACGACAAGCTGGCGACCGGCGTGATCGCGTCCGGCGGCACGCTCGGCATCCTGATACCGCCGTCGGTGATGATGGTGATCTACTGCCTGATCACCGAGACGAACATCGCCGCGATGTTCGCAGCCGGAATCATTCCGGGGCTGGTCGCGGTCGCGCTGCTGCTGCTCGCGGTGCGCTGGGTCACGTGGCGCGATCCGTCGGCGGGCCCGCCCGGTGAGCGCTCGTCGTGGCCGGAGCGGCTGCGCGCGCTGCGCGGGGTCTGGGGCGTGATCGTGCTGTTCGTGCTGGTGATGGGCGGCATCTACGGCGGCGTGTTCACCGCGACCGAGGGCGCGGCGATCGGCGCGTTCGGCGCATTCCTGTTCGCGCTGCTGCGGCGCGCGCTGACGTGGCGGATCCTGTTCGAGGTGCTGGTCGAGAGCGCCCGAACCACGGCGATGCTGTTCCTGATCCTGATCGGCGCGCTGATCTTCGCGAACTTCATCAACTTCACGACGATGCCCGGCGACATGAAGACGTTCGTCGAGCAGTTCGAGATCCATCCGATCATGGTGATCGCGGCGATCTGCGTGATCTACGTGCTGCTCGGCTCGGTGATGGAAGAGCTGTCGATGATCCTGCTGACGGTGCCGGTGCTGTTCCCGCTGGTGATCCAGCTCGGATTCGACCCGCTGTGGTTCGGCATCCTGGTCGTCGTCGTCGTCGAGATCGGGCTGATCAGCCCGCCGGTGGGAATGAACATCTTCGTGCTGCGATCGCTGCTGCCCGAGGTCAGCACCGGGACGATCTTCCGCGGCGTGATGCCGTTCGTCGTCGCCGACTGCGTGCGGCTCGCGATCCTGATCGCGTTTCCGGCGCTGTCGACGTGGCTGCCGCACAAGCTGTTCGGGTGACCGGCGCGACGCTGGACTGCGACGTGCTGATCGTCGGCGGCGGGCCCTGCGGGCTCGTGCTGGCGAACGAGCTCGGCCGGCGATCGGTGCGGACGCTGCTCGTCGACGAGAAGACCGACACCGCGTTCAATCCGCAGGCGAACGCGACGCAGGCGCGCACGATGGAGCATTTCCGCCGGCTCGGTTTCGCCGGCGAGATCCGTGCGCAGGGGCTGCCT
>DATLGW010000522.1:0-2723 GCA_035540315.1 Burkholderiaceae bacterium
GGCTCACGCCTTCGCGCACCGCAGCCTCCGCCCAGTCGGCGTTGCGCGAAGGCGTGAGCCTGGCGGCCAACGACGCTTTGAAGCAGAACGTGATCGACATCGTCGCTCCGACATTGGAAGACGCGCTGGCGCAGGCGCACGGGCGCGAGGTGGTGGTCGGCCAGGGCAGGGTGGTGCTCGACACCAAGGGGTTGATCCAGCAGCCGATCGATCCGGATTGGCGCACGCGCTTGCTGGGCACGCTGACGAACCCGAACCTGGCGCTGATCCTGATGATGATCGGCATCTACGGGCTGCTGTTCGAGTTCATGAATCCGGGCGCGCTGTATCCGGGCACGATCGGCGCGATCTGCCTGCTGCTCGGACTGTACGCGCTGACCGCGCTGCCGCTGAACTATGCCGGCCTGGCGCTGATGGCGCTCGGGGTGGCGCTGATGGTGGCCGAGGCATTCAGCCCGTCGCTCGGCATTCTCGGCATCGGCGGCGCGATCGCGTTCGTGCTCGGCGGCATGATCCTGATCGATACCGAGGCGCCCGGTTTCGACGTCTCGGTGGGCGTCCTGGCCGGCGTGGCTGTGGCCGGACTCGCGTTCACGCTGCTGGTTGCACGCGCCGCGCTGCGGTCGCGGCGCCGCCCGATCGTCAGCGGCACCGAAGGCATGGTCGGAGGCACGGCCAAGGTGATCGATTGGTCGGGGGACACCGGCTTCGTATGGTTCCAGGGCGAGCGCTGGTCGGCGGTCTCGTCGCGCCCGCTGTCTCCCGGAGAGCAAGTCAGGGTGCTCGGACGCGACGGTCTTTCGTTGCGCGTCGAGCCTGCCGAATCACGAACGAGTTGACGGAGGCGCAAAGTGTTCCTGTTCGATTTGGCGTTCTATCTGCCGATCATCGTGCTGGTGGTCGCTTTCCTGGCGTCCGCGATCCGGATCATGCGAGAGTACGAGCGGGCGGTCGTGTTCACGCTCGGGCGGTTCTCCGGCGTGAAGGGTCCGGGGCTGATCGTGCTGATTCCGTTCGTCCAGCAGATGGTTCGCGTCGACCAGCGAACGCTGGTGCTCGACGTGCCGAGCCAGGACGTGATCTCGCAGGACAACGTGTCGGTTCGCGTGAATGCCGTCATCTATTTCCGGGTCGTCGATCCGGCGAAATCGGTGATCCAGGTCGAGAATTTCCTGCAGGCGACGAGCCAGCTGGCGCAGACGACGCTGCGTTCGGTGCTCGGCAAGCATGATCTGGACGACATGCTGTCCGAGCGCGAGAAGCTGAATAACGACATCCAGGCGATCCTGGATTCGCAGACGGATGCCTGGGGAATCAAGGTCGCGAACGTCGAGATCAAGCACGTCGATCTGGACGAGAGCATGGTGCGGGTGATTGCGCGGCAGGCCGAGGCCGAGCGCGAGCGGCGCGCCAAGATCATTCACGCCGAGGGCGAGCAGCAGGCGGCGCAGAAGCTGCTCGAGGCGGCCGAGATCCTGGCGCAGCGACCCGAGGCGATGCAGCTGCGTTATCTGAACACGCTGAGCGTGATCGCGGGCCCGAATTCCTCGACGATCGTGTTCCCGTTCCCGACCGAGCTCGGCAGCTTCCTGGCGAGCGTGGTCAAGAACCGCGAGGGTTGAGCGGCAGCTCGCGCGCGACCTCCTCGACCAGCGCGCGGTCGTCGTGCTGCGCCGGGTGGAAGCGCGGCGAGAAGAACGCCAGGTAACCGGGCAGCGCGCGCCACAACACGCCGGGTTCGTCGCCGAGCAGGAACCGGAGCGCCTGCACGAACGCGCGCCGGCGACTCAGCGTCGGGTCCGCGCGCATCAGCGCGGTCACGTTGCGGCCGATGTCGATCACGAAGTGCGCGGTCACGAATAACATCGCCTTCACCCGGGTCGAATAGCGGCCTCCGCTGGCGACGAACAGATCGAACGCAACCGACTTGTGCTCGAGCTCCTCGAGCGAATGCCAGCGCCACACCTGCGCGAGCTGCGGGTGCATCCGCTGCAGCCGCCGGCGGTCCGACAGCAGCAGCCGCGCCAGCAGCGCGGTGAAGTGTTCGAGACACACGGTCACGGCGAGCTGGCCGCGCGGGCGCAGCGTCGCGATCAGGCGGGCCGTCTTGCGCGCCTGTCGTGCCTCCAGCTCGGCAACCGGATAGCCTTGCCGCGCGAGCCACTCGTTGTAGCCGATGTGCACGCTGCGGTGCCAGCCTTCCTGCGAGACGAATGCCGCGATTTCGGCGTCCAGCCGTGGATCGGAATTTCGGTCGCGGCAGGCGCGCACCGCGTCGATGAACATCTTCTCGCCTTGCGGGAACGTGATCGACAGCGCGTTCATCAAATGCGATGCGAACTCGTTGCCGCCGAACCAGTGGCGCGGCAGATCGTCGGGCCATTGCAGCCGCAGCGGCCGAGCGCCGAACGGTGCGGCATCGGCCGTCTCAGTCGTTTCGTTCATGCGGCGATTATCGGTCAAAGCGGCGTTTGCGGTCCGCGCGGCAGCCTCAGGCCCACGCGCGTGATCTGCGGGCCGTCCATCTCGCGCACCGTCATCTGCAGGCCGTGCAGCACGACCGCGTCGCCTTCGACCGGCCGCGGAAGCTGCTCTCGGATCGCCTCGTCGATTGTCATCGTCGGTTGCGCAGGCCGGGCCGCGGGCGCGTACACCGACGTCACGTCGCCGATCGCGACGCTGCCGTCGAGCAGGAATTCGCCGTAGAAACGCCGGTCGACGGC
>DATLGW010000523.1:0-6287 GCA_035540315.1 Burkholderiaceae bacterium
GGTCGGATCATGGACGTGCTCGGGCGACCGATCGACGAGGCCGGGCCGATCGCGACCGACGAGCGGCGCGCGATCCATCAGCCGGCGCCGACGTTTGCCGAGCTGTCGCCGTCGGTCGAGCTGCTGCCGACCGGCATCAAGGTCATCGACCTGATCTGCCCGTTCGCCAAGGGCGGCAAGATCGGTCTGTTCGGCGGCGCCGGCGTCGGCAAGACCGTCAACATGATGGAGCTGATCAACAACATCGCGAAGCAGTATTCGGGCTTCTCGGTGTTCGCCGGCGTCGGCGAGCGCACCCGCGAGGGCAACGACTTCTATCACGAGATGCAGGAGTCGAACGTTCTCGACAAGGTCGCGATGGTGTTCGGGCAGATGAACGAGCCGCCGGGCAACCGGCTGCGCGTCGGGCTGACCGGGCTGACGATGGCCGAGCGCTTCCGCGACGAGGGCCGCGACATCCTGTTCTTCGTCGACAACATCTACCGCTACACGCTCGCCGGCACCGAGGTGTCGGCGCTGCTGGGCCGGATGCCTTCGGCGGTCGGCTACCAGCCGACGCTGGCCGAGGAGATGGGCAAGCTGCAGGAGCGGATCACGTCGACGAAGACCGGCTCGATCACGTCGATCCAGGCCGTGTACGTTCCGGCCGACGACCTGACCGATCCGTCGCCGGCGACGACGTTCGGCCACCTCGACGCGACCGTCGTGCTGTCGCGCGACATCGCGGCGCTCGGCATCTATCCCGCCGTCGATCCGCTCGACTCGACGTCGCGCCAGGTCGACCCGAACGTGATCGGCGAGGAGCACTACACGATCACGCGCCGCGTGCAGGCGACGCTGCAGCGCTACAAGGAGCTGCGCGACATCATCGCGATCCTGGGGATGGACGAGCTGTCGCCCGAGGACAAGCTCGCGGTCGCGCGCGCGCGCAAGATCCAGCGCTTCCTGTCGCAGCCGTTCCACGTCGCCGAGGTGTTCACCGGGCAGCCGGGCAAGTTCGTGCCGCTGGCCGAGACGCTGCGCGGCTTCAAGATGATCGTCGACGGCGAATGCGACGCGCTGCCCGAGCAGGCGTTCTACATGGTCGGCACGATCGACGAGGCGTTCGAGAAGGCGAAGACGCTGAAGTGATCGATCCCGGGCGCACACGCGCCCGGTGCAACGACAAGTCCGCGAAGGCAACGAGAGCATGGCCACGATTCACGTCGATGTCGTCAGCGCCGAGGAGCAGATCTGGTCGGGCGCGGCGGATTTCGTCGTGCTGCCCGGCGAGGGCGGCGAGCTCGGCATCTATCCGCAGCATACGCCGCTGATCACGCGGATCCGCCCCGGGGCGGTCCGGATCAAGCCCGCCGGCCAGCCGCAGGAGGAGTTCGTGTTCGTCGCCGGCGGCCTGCTCGAGGTGCAGCCGAACCGCGTGACGGTGCTCGCCGACACCGCGATCCGCGGCAACGACCTCGACGAGGCGAAGGCCGAGGAGGCCAAGCGCCACGCCGAGGAAGCGCTGACGAACCGCGACGCGAACCTCGATTACGCGAAGGCGCAGGCCGAGCTCGCCGCCGCGGTCGCGCAGATCCAGGCGATCCGCAAGCTGCGCCGCAAGTAGCGCGACGGACCCTGCGGCGCGTGATGCGGTCGCCGCCGACCGGTTCCGGGGACGGCGCGCAACGCCGCAGATGAACTCGCCGCCGTTGCGCTCGCCGCGACCTCCAGTCCGCTTGACGCGCTCGGCGCTGGTGCTGCGCATCCAGCGCCGGCTCGAGCGGGTTTCGTATCCGCGGCTGCAGATGACGCTGATCGTCGCGCTGACCGCGGGCAGCGGTCTGCTGGCGTCGTTCCTGCTGCTGGATGCCGGAGTCGACGCGATGGCGCTGCGCTACCCGCTTGCGGTGGCGATCGCGTATGCGGCGTTCCTGCTGCTGTTGTGGGCCTGGCTGCGGCAGCAATCCATCGATGCGAACGTTCCCGATTTCGGGTGGCAGCCGGGGCGTGCGGAGCCGGGGAGCGGGGGCTCGCCGGTACGGTCGCCAGAGACGTCCCCGTCGGCGAACGACGCATCGGTGGCCGTTCGGCCTGGACGTCGCGGCCGCGCTGCTCGCGGCGCTCGCGGGCGCCGCGATGTCGGCTTACGCGCCGGGCGCGCGCTCGGTGGGCGAAGTCATTCGGCTGGTTCGCTGATTCCCGATGCGTGCAGGTTCCGGCGACCGGTCGCGCCGTGGGCATTGCCGACGGAGCGGGTTTCGCCGAAGATCGCCGTACCGGACTGGCCGCAGTGCCTGCGGCTGAATCCGCCATCGCCAATCGCTCGATGAACAGGCGCCGAACGCGCCAGCGAACCGATCAGGAGCCAGGAACCGAATGAGCCGAATGACCTTCTACTACGCGCCGAATACCTGCGCGCTCGCCACCCACATTGCGCTCGAGCACGTGGGGGCGGACTATGAAGCGCGGCGTCTCGATTTCTCGAAGAACGAGCAGCGCTCGCCCGAATATCTGCGGATCAACCCCAAGGGGCGGGTTCCCGCGCTGGTGACCGACCGCGGCATCCTGACCGAAACGCCGGCGCTGCTGGCGTACATCGCGCAGACGTTCCCGGCCGCGCGCCTAGCGCCCCTCGACGATCCGTTCGAGTTCGCGAAGCTGCAGGCGTTCAACAGCTATCTGTGCGCGACGGTGCACGTCGCGCATGCGCACCGGGTCCGCGGCAATCGCTGGGTCGACGATCCGGATGCGATCGAAGCGATGAAGAAGAAGGTGCCGCAGACGATGGGCGACTGCTTCGAGCTGATCGAGCGCGAGATGTTCGCCGGTCCGTGGGTCATGGGATCGGCCTACACGGTCGCCGACCCGTACCTGTTCACGATCTCGCGCTGGCTCGACGGCGACGGCGTCGACATCGCCCGCTTCCCGAAGGTCGCCGAGCACCGGCGGCGGATGTCGGAGGATCCGGCGGTCGTTCGGGTGCTCGCGGTGCAGACGGCGAAGTAGCCGCGCCGCGGCCGGCGCGTGTCCAGTGCCGGGATTTCGACGATGCGCAGGCCCGACCCGAGCCTGATCCGGACTTGGCTGTTCGGGCCAGGCGCCGACGCGGCGGCGCATGATGCGATGACTCGCAGCGGCGCCGACGCGCTGATCGTCGACCTGGAGGATTTCACGCCCGCGGCGCGTCGCGACGACGCGCGTCGCGCACTCGACGCGCTGCTGCGGCAGTGGCGCGACGCCGGGCGGGTCACGGTCGTGCGCATCAATGCGCTGGACGGGGACGGACCGACCGATCTTGCGGCGGCGATGCCCGCCCGTCCGGACATGGTCGCTTACCCGATGGCGAGCAGCGCCGCGCAGATGCAGGCGCTGGATGCGGCGCTGCTGCACTGGGAACGCCGGCTGGCGCTTCGAGTCGAGTCGACGCAAATTCTGCCGGTCTGCGAGACTGCACTCGGAGTCGCCGACGTGCGCGCGATCGCCACCGGCAGCCCGCGGATCAGTGCGGCGCTGCTGGGCGCCGAAGACTTGGCGGCCGATCTGGGCGCCGAACGCCAGCCGGACGCGGTCGAGCTCGATCATGCGCGACGGCGCTTCGTGCTCGATTGCCGCGCTGCCGGCATCGAACCGATCGATGCGCCCTACACGTTCAGCGACGTCGACGGCGCACTGCGCGAGGCGCGCCACGCGCGCCGCCTGGGCTACCGGTGCAAGGCGCTGGTGCGGCCCGAGCATGCGCAGCCGCTGAACGACGCGCTGACGCCGAGCGACGACGAGCTCCGCCGCGCAGCTGCGATCGTATCGGCGTTCGAGTCCGCCCGCGCTCGCGGCGAGGATCGGGCGCTGGTCGAAGGTCTGTGGGTCGAGGTGCCGACCTACCGGAACGCACAACGGCTGCTGGAACGCGCGCGCAGGCTGAACCGCGCTGCGTGAGCACTGATTGCGAGCGACACGGCACGATGCCCACCGAACGTCAGAAGATGCTTGCGGGCGCGCTGTACGACCCGCTCGACCCCGAGCTCGTTCGGGCCCGCGAGCGCGCGCGCGACCTTTGCCAGGCGCTGAACGCGAGCCGCGAATCCGAGTCGCGGCAGCGCCGCGCGATCCTGCAACAGCTGCTGGGCTCCGGCGGCGATACGGCGTGGATGCAGCCGCCGTTCCACTGCGACTACGGCGCCAACATCCACCTCGGCACGCGGGTCTTCTTCAACTTCAACTGCATCGTGCTCGACGTCTGCGAGGTGACGATCGGCGATCACGTGCAGTTCGGCTCGGGCGTCCAGATCCTCACGCCGCTGCATCCGATGGACGCGGCGCTTCGCCGCCGGCAGGAATTCGGCAAGCCGGTCGCGATCGAATCGGACGTCTGGGTCGGCGCCGGCGCGCTGATCCTCGCCGGCGTTCGCATCGGCGCCGGCGCCGTGATCGGTGCCGGCAGCGTCGTCACGCGCGACGTACCCGCCCGCGTCCTCGCCGCCGGCAATCCCTGCCGCGTGATTCGCGCGCTCGACGGCTGATCGCGCCCGTCTGCTACCATTTTCTTACGAGTGCCGGGGCGCCCGCGCAAGAGGTCCGGCAACAGTACTTCGAGACGAGCCGCGATGCACAAGAGCCGACTGGCCACGATCGTCATCGACTGCGACACGGACGACGTCGAGGCCGCTGCCCGTTTCTGGTCCGGCGCGCTCGGTTGGCCGGTGCTGCCGCCCGACCCGAACTTCTCGAACTACCGCCAGTTCCGGACGCCGACGAACCAGCTGACGGTGCTGGTGCAGTCGGTTTCGCATCCGAGCCGGGTGCACATCGACATCGAAACGGACGATCAGCTCGCCGAAGTCGCGCGCCTGGAGAAGCTCGGCGCGCGCCGAGTCCAGCACGTGAAGCGCTGGTGGGTGATGGAGGCGCCGACGGGTCAGCGTTTTTGCGTCGTCAATCCGCAGCGCGCGGACTTCGAATCGGAAGCGCACGTCTGGAGCGGTGCGGCCGCAGCTCCCGCGCTGCCCGCTTCCGATGCCGCAGCATTGCCGGATCCGCAGGCCGATCCGGTGGATTCGATTCTCTGGCGCCGTCTGGATGCACCCGGCCACGACGCCTGTCGGCTGATGCGCGGCGCCGATGGCTGGCGCATCGAAGGCTCGGCCAATTACCTCCACGATGGCGTCGCTGCGTCGCTGGCGTACCGGGTCGACTGCGACCGCGACTGGCGAACCCGGCAAGCGCGGGTGCAGGGCTGGATCGGACCGCTGCGGCGCGAGCTGCATGTCGCGCGAAACACCGACGGTTCGTGGACGCTCGACGGTCGCACGCAGCAGCCCGGCCTGCACCACTGCAGCGATCTCGATCTGGGTTTCACGCCGGCGACGAACCTGCTGCACGTTCGGCGCACCGCGCTCGCCGTCGGGCAGAGCGCGGACGTGCCGGTCGCGTGGCTCGACGTGTCGGCCGGCACGCTCGATCTGCTGGAGCAGCGCTACGAGCGTCGCAGCGAGCGCTCGTATCGGTATCAGGCGCCCCGCTTCGAATTCGACGCAGAGCTGTCGGTTCGCCCCAGCGGCTTCGTCGAACGGTATGCCGACGTGTGGATCGCAGAGCAGTGACGTTCTACCAAGGACCGACGAAGATGACTCGAACCGCTCCGATCACCGATGCCAATCCGACCGTCGCCGAAATGGAGGCGGGCGTTGCGCGCTTCGCGTCGCTGCGACCGACCAGCGACTACGTCGATGCCGGCATTCCCGGCTGCGAACGAACGACCTACCGGGTGCTGGGAATGCAGCCGGACGCGCCGCTTGCTGCCGAGGATTTCCACCTGAACCTCGTCCGCTGCGCACCGGGCAAGGCCGCGCCGCTGCACAACCACCTGACGCAGGAGGTCTTCATGCCGCTGACCGGCACCTGGGAGGTTTTCTGGGGCCCCGACGGCGAACGCAAGCTGGTGCTGGGCGCATGGGACACAATCAGCATTCCGCCGGGCGTCTCGCGCGGCTTTCGGAACGTCGGCAGCGACGATGCCTGGCTGATCGGCATCGCCGGCGGCCGTGATCCCGGCAACATCAACTGGCCCGAGCCGGTCCGAGCCGCAGCGCGCGCGGCCGGCATCGAGTTGCCACGCGTCTGAATGGCGCAGCCGCCGATTCGTCATCGCCGACCGCGATCTTCCCTGCCGATGGCGATGGACGAACGCGCCGCACGTTTGATCGCGACGCTCGATCTGCGACCGCATCCGGAGGGCGGCCGTTTCGCGCAGATTCACCGTTCGACTTCGCTCGTGCAGCCGCTGGACGAGCGAAGTCGAACGGTGAATC
>DATLGW010000524.1:0-3014 GCA_035540315.1 Burkholderiaceae bacterium
CTGGAAACCGAACATCGAGTAATAGATGTAGAACGGCAACATCGGCAGGCCGTGCGTGCTGTACGAGGTCGCGGCGGCGGTCCACGACGACAGCGCGCCGGCTTCGGTGATCCCCTCCTCGAGCAGCTGCCCGTCGCGCGCTTCGCGGTACGACAGCATCGACGACGCGTCCTCCGGCTCGTACAGCTGTCCGATCGGCGAGTAGATGCCGAGCTGGCGGAACAGGCCCGCCATGCCGAAGGTGCGCGCCTCGTCGGCGACGATGGGCACGATCCGCGGCCCCAGCGTCGAATCCCGCAGCAGGTTCGTCAGCAGGCGCACGAACGCCATCGTCGTCGACATCGGCTTGCCGTCGGCCTCGAGCGCGAACGCCGCCCATTTCGAGCGCTCCGGCACCGGCAGCGGCGGCGCGTCGACCTGTCGCATCGGCATGAAGCCGCCGAGCGCCTCCCTGCGCGAGCGCAGGTAGCGCAGCTCCGCGCTGTCGTCGGCCGGGCGCACGAAACGCAGCTGCGACAGGTCGTCGTCGGTCAGCGGCAGCGCGAAGCGGTCGCGGAATTCGCGCAGCGCCTCCTCGTCGAGCTTCTTCTGCTGATGCACGGTCATCCGCGATTCGCCGGCGCGACCCATGCCGAAGCCCTTCTTGGTCTTCGCGAGAATCACGGTCGGCTGATCCGGATGCAGCGCGGCGGCCCGCATCGCCGCGTGCAGCTTGCGGAAGTCATGGCCGCCGCGCTTCAGCCGGTCGATCTCGTCGGCCGTCATGTGCGCGACCAGCGCATGCAGCTCCGGATCCAGATCGAAGAAGTGCTGCTGGTTGTAGACGCCGTCGTTCGCGCCGAGCGTCTGGTACTGCCCGTCGACCGTCGCGGCGAATTGCCGCAACAGCGCGTGCTTGTGGTCCCGTGCGAACAGCGCGTCCCAGTCCGACCCCCACAGCACCTTGATCACGTTCCAACCGGCGCCGGTGAACAGCGACTCGAGCTCCTGGATGATCTGGCCGTTGCCGCGCACCGGCCCGTCGAGCCGCTGCAGGTTGCAGTTGATGATGAACGTCAGGTTGTCGAGCCGCTCGCGCGCGGCCAGCGTCAGCGCGCCGATCGACTCGGGCTCGTCCATCTCGCCGTCGCCGAACACGCCCCAGACGCGCCGGCGAGACGTGTCGGCGATGCCGCGGTGCTGCAGGTAACGCATGAAGCGCGCCTGGTAGATCGCGCTGATCGGACCGATTCCCATCGAGCCGGTCGGAAACTGCCAGAACGTCGGCATCAGCCACGGGTGCGGATACGAGCACAGGCCGTTGCCGCCGACTTCCTGCCGGTAGTTCGCCAGCTGCTCGTCGCTCAGTCGGCCTTCGAGGAAAGCGCGCGCGTAGACGCCCGGAACCGAATGCGGCTGATAGAACACCAGGTCGCCGCGTCCGCCGTCGACGCTCGCGCGGAAGAAGTGATTGAAGCCCGCCTCGAAGATCTCTGCCGCCGAAGCGTAGCTGCCGATGTGTCCGCCGAGCTCGCCGTAGGCCTTGTTCGCGCGAACGACCATCGCCAGCGCGTTCCAGCGCAGCATCGCGGTGATCCGCTCCTCGAGCGCGAGATCGCCCGGGTACGGGGGCTGGCGCTCGAGCGGAATCGTGTTCTGGTACGCCGAATACGGCTGCACCCGAGCGACGATGCCGAGCTGTTGCGCTTGCTCCTCGAGCTGCTTGAGCAGGAACAGGCCGCGCTCGACGCCGGCGCTGCGGACCGCGCCTTCGAGCGCGGCCAGCCACTCGGCGGTTTCGTCGGGATCGGTATCGGTCATCGCGTCCTTCCGCAGACGACCGCTCCGTGTGCCCGCTAGATCATCAGCTGCGGATGGAACCCGTCGGCCGTCGCGTACAGGATTCTATGCTCCAGCGGCGCCGCGGCCACCGCCGGGTCGTTGAAGCCGTTGCCCATCAGCTCCTGGACCGAGCCGTACCTGCCGTTGTTCGCCACCGGCGTGGCCTCGTACGCGACGCCCTCGAGCACGACCGAGCCCAGGCTGACGCCACCGTGCCCGCGGAAGTCGATCTTGACCCAGCCGTTGCCGTCGTCGCTCAGCGTCAGGTACTGGTTCGCGCTGTCGGCCTGCACGAAGTCGCGAAACGTCAGGTTGTAGTCCGAGCGTTCAGTCGTGTACACGTCGCCGTCGCCGGGGATGCCGGCGTAACGCGTCGCGTGCGGGTTCACGTTCCAGTCCTGCCCGGTCGCCATTCGAGCGTCATACGCGTCGATCACGTCGACCAGCCACAGCTGGTCGGTGCCGACGTGGAAGTCCTTGATCACGTCGTTGCCGTTGCCGCGGTGCATCGAGTACACGAACCCGTTCGCCTCGCCGGGCGCCCGCGCGGTCGCCGGCGTATCGCCGAGCTGACCGCCGTACAGCGCGTCGTCGCCCTCCTGCCCGAACAGCAGATCGGAGCCGGCGCCGCCGACCAGCAGCTTGTTCGACGCGAACGTGCCGACCGGCGCCAGCGCGATCCGGTCGACGACCATGCCGACGTTGTCCGCGATCGGGCTATCGGGCGCGAGCGGCTCGTACGCACGAACCGTCAATTCGGTCGCCGTTGCGCTCGCCTGCAGGTTCCACGTCCACGTCAGCCGCGTGTCGGACACGTTCGTCGTCGTCGGCAGCTGCGAGCCGCTCCATTGACCCTGTCCCACCGTGCCATTGGGCGGCGCCTCGAAGAACGCGATTTCGGTTCCGCCCCACGAGACCGACATCGACGTGCCGTGATTCAACTGCGACGCCTGGATCGTCAGCGTGTACGTCTGCCCGGGCGCCGTGGCCACGGTCTGCGTCAGGCTGCCGCCGCCCAGCGTGCTGCTGTTCAGCGCGCCCCACAGCCAGCGCCCGCCGCTGCCGGTGTCGTCCAGGTCGCCCGGCAGGAACGCGCTCACGTAACCCGCCTGCACGCCCGACCACACGGTGTGCGCGCCGGCAGGCCGGGATGCCATGGTCGCGGCGTTCTGCCATCCAAGCTGGGCGCCGCC
>DATLGW010000525.1:0-5325 GCA_035540315.1 Burkholderiaceae bacterium
GTCGATGGCAGTGGTGGCCGCTGCCATCGACACAGCCGGATAATATGCGGCGGACGGGCGCGCGTGTCGGCGCCGCCCGCCGCCGGGGGGCAAATCGACATGACGACGATCAGGCAGCAGGTGGCCAGGCTGGCGGGCGGACAGGCGAGCTCGCGCTCGATGCTCGAGCAGGCGCGCGAGCGCGCTCAGGCAGCAGCCGAGTTGAACGCGATCGCGCATGTCGACTGGCCGCAGGCGGCCGCCGCGGCCGACGCGCTCGATGCGCGCGCGCGTGCCGGCAATCCGGTGGGACCGCTGCACGGCGTGCCGGTCACGGTCAAGGACCTGTTCCATGTCGAAGGCATGCCGCTGCAGGCGGGCACGCGCGCGAAGCTGCCGGGGATCCCGCGAGAAGCCTCGGTCGTGGCGCGGCTGCGCGATGCCGGCGCGCTGGTGTTCGCGAAAACGAACATGCACGAGATCGCGCTCGGCGCGACCGGCGAGAACCCCTGGACCGGCGACGTGAAGAACCCGCGCGACCCGCGCCGACAGGCCGGCGGGTCGTCCAGCGGGTCGGCGGTCGCGGTCGCGGTCGGCATCGGCGCGGCGAGCGTCGGCAGCGACACCGGCGGCTCGGTGCGAATTCCCGCCGCGTTCTGTGGCGTCGTCGGGTTCAAGCCGACGTTCGGCGCGGTTCCGCTCGACGGCGCGCTACCGCTGTCGTGGACCTGCGATCACGCCGGGCCGCTGGCGCGCTGCGTGGCCGACGCGGCACTGCTGTACGAAGTGATCGCGCAGCGTCAGGTGCGGCACGGCGCCGTCGCACGCCGGCCCCGGCTGGCGATTCCGGCGCAGTGGCTGCGGCCGCGGCTGTCGGCAGCGGTGCGCGAGTCGTTCGAGCGGGTCGTCGCGTCGCTGCGCGGTGACGCGGACGTCGCCGAAGTCGATACGCCGACGCTGCCGCTCGCGTGGGAAGCGTACACGCCGATCGTTCGCGCCGAAGCGGCGTACGTGCATCGCGCCGCGCTCGCCGCCGGCGGCGAAGGCTTCTCCGACGCCGTGTCGGCGCCGCTTCGCGCCGGCAGCGAGCTCTCCGCGCAACGCTACCTGGACGCGATGTCGCAGCGCGAGCAGGTCCGATCGGAGCTCGATGCGCTGCTCGCCGGCCACGACGCGCTGATCCTGCCGACGTCGGCGGTGGCGCCGCCGTTGCGCGGCCAGACCGACGTCGACGTCGCTGCGGGCCGGATGACGGTGCGCGAAGCGGTGCTCGGGCAGACGCTGCCGTTCAGCCTGGTCGGGCTGCCGGCATTGAGCTTGCCGGCGGGAGACGCCGACGGGCTGCCGATGGGGCTGCAGGTCGTGGGCCGGCGCGACCGCGACGCGAGCCTGCTGGCGCTGTGCGGCTGGCTCGAGTCGTCGCTGGCGGGCTCGGCGCTCTCGCGCTGACGCGCGGCACGCGCGGGCGGCGAATCTGTGGCAGCATGCGAAGGCCGCACCGCGTTCGACGCTGTCGTGAGGGGCAGCAGCGCCGAGCGCCGCCGCTCCTTCCACGACCGGAGCTTCCGATGACCTCGGAGAACTTCTTCGGTCTGTCGGCGCCGGCCGGGTTGCCCGCGCCGATCGTCGAGGCGATGCATCGCCACGTCGCGCAGGTGCTGGAGGATCCGAAGGTGCGGCGCAACTTCGAAGAGCTCGCGATCGCGATGCGGCCGATGACGCCAGCGCAGTTCGCCGCGTTCGTGATCCGGCAAGTCAACGAGTGGGCGCCGGCCGTCAAGGCCTCCGGTGCGCGCCTGAGCTGACCCGAGGCCGGTCATGCCAGGCATTTCGGTCCACGTGGTCGACGTCACGCAGGGGCTGCCGGCCGCGGGCATGCAGGTGACGATCCATGCCGGAGAGGGCGGCGCGCGGCGCGCGATCGCCCGCGGACAGATCGGCGCGAGCGGCGCGTTCGTCGATCCCGTCAACGACGGCCACGGCGTCGCCGCCGGCGTGCACGAGATCGAGCTCGCCGCGGGCGAGTTCTATCGGCGCATCGGCGCGATCACCGATTCCCCGGCGTTCCAGGAGCACGTGCTGTACCGATTCCACGTGACCGACGCCTCGCAGCACTACCACCTGCCGATCAAGATATCGCCGTGGGGGCTGTCGATCTGGCGTGGGCGGTGACGCTGCGGCGCGCGCTTGCGCGGCGCAGCGGCGGTCGCGGCGCCTGCGGCGACCGCCGCCTTTCCGTGCGGGGGTAACGCTTGCGGGCCGGCGCTTTCCGGCTTCGGGGAACGCGACTTGCTTGCTTCTCCGCCCGGTTGCTGCGGGCGCGGCGATCGACCGTTGCGGAGGCATCGAATGGGCCGTGGACGTTGGATTGTGACGACGATCGGCGTCGCTGCCGTGACTGCGGCGATCGGCGCGTGGGCGGGCGCAACGGTCGGGTTCCGCGCAGGGCAGGCCGATGTGATGTACGAGCTCGTCGGTCCGCACGGGTCGACCGAGCGCCGCTCGTTCGCCTGGGACCATGCGCTGCGCGGCGGCCGGTACAACGGCGTCTACGGCCAGGACGTGTGGGTGATGCACAGGGTTTTCCCGGACGTGCGCGACGGGTACTTCGTCGATGTCGGTTCCGCCGACGGCGAGCTGATCTCGAACACGTTCCGGCTCGAGCAGCGCGGCTGGCAGGGCATTTGCGTCGACCCGTTCCCGCGCAACATGCAGCGGCGCACCTGCAAGACGGTCACCGACGCGGTCGATGAGGCCGGCGGGCGCACCGTGTCGTTCCAGCAGGCGGGCAGCTTCAGCGGCGGGATTCTCGAATACGCCGGCTGGTGGATCGGCGACGAGGCCAAGCGCGACACCGTCGAGGTGAAGACGACGACGCTGGCGGAGATTCTCGATCGCGCCGGCGCGCCGCAGTTCATCCATTACCTGAACGTCGACATCGAGGGCGCCGAATATCCGGCGCTGGTCAACTTCCCATTCGATCGCTACCGCTTCGGCGCGATCACGATCGAGCACAACAACGTCCTGCAGAACCGGCGCCAGCTCCGCGAGCTGCTCGAGCGCAACGGCTACCGGCTCGAGTGGGCGATCCAGGACCAGGACTGGTATCTGCCAACCGAGCCGCAGGGGCAGCGAGTGGTCGCGGTCGAGCGTATCGAGGTTCGATGAGCGGCGAGCCGCTGCGCTAGGAAAGCCGTTGGCGCTTGCGGGCGACGATCCGAACGCCGCCCAGCACCCGCTGCGAATACAGACCGACGAAATGACCGTACGCGCGGTCGTAGCGCTCGAAGTGCGCGACGCCGAGCCGGGCGATCGTGCTGTCCCTCAGGCTGCGGTACATCTGCAGTCGCTGCTGCAGGATCTGCGTCCATTGATCGGACAGGTCGTCGGCGGTCTCGATCGCGCAGCCGTTCGCCTCGAGCAGCCGGCGATACCCGGCGACCGACTCGATCTGCGTGAACGTCATTCCCTGCTCGAGCCGTGCGCGCGTCTCGTCGTCGAGCTCGCCGCGGTGCACGATGTCGGTGAACGCGATTGCGCCGCCCGGCTTCGTCACGCGCACGCACTGCGCGATCAGCCGCGGCTTGTCGGGGATGTGCGCGAACGCCTCCTCCGACATGACGACGTCGAAAGCCGCGTCGTCGAACGGCATCTGCAGCGCGTCGCCGTGACGGAACGACACGCGATCGTCGAGCCGCGCCAGCCGGGTCAGCGACACCGCGCCGCGATGGCGGCTCTCGGTGAAATCGAGCCCGGTCACGCGGCAGCCGATCGTGTGCGCGAGCCACCGCGCCGGCCCGCCGAGGCCGCTGCACACGTCGAGCACGTGATGCTCGGCGCGAATGCCGGCCGCCTGCGCCAGCGCGCGCAGCGCAGGCACCCCGCCGTAATGATCCTGGTCGAACTCCTGCAGCGTGTCCTCGGTCACGCGATCGAGCGCGATGCCGCGCGCCCGCAGCGCGTCGAGGATCTGCTGCTCGCTGATCGGGTGCGTCTCGTAGAACGAGACGACCGGATTCGACGGCGCGCTCACGGCACCTTCGGAGCCAGCGATTGCAGCGCGGTCAGCGCGGCGCCATCCGGATCGCGCCGTCGAGCCGGATCGTCTCGCCGTTGAGCATCGCGTTCGTCACGATGCTGTGCACGAGCTGCGCGTACTCCGCCGGCTTGCCCAGCCGCGACGGAAACGGCACCTGCTTGCCCAGCGATTCGCGGACCTCGTCCGACATGCCCATCAGCATCGGCGTCTCGAAGATGCCGGGTGCGATCGTCACGACCCGAATGCCGTCGCGCGACAGGTCGCGCGCGATCGGCAGCGTCATTCCGACCACGCCGCCCTTGGATGCCGAGTAGGCGGCTTGGCCGATCTGCCCGTCGAACGCCGCGACCGACGCGGTGTTCACGATCACGCCGCGCTCGCCGGTGTCGGTCGGCTGCTGCGAGGCCATCGCGGCAGACGCGAGCCGGATCATGTTGAACGTGCCGATCAGGTTGACCGCGATCACGCGCGAGAACTTGTCCAGCGGATGCGGTCCGTCCTTGCCGATCGTCTTGGCCGCGATCGCGATGCCGGCGCAGTTGACGAGCCCGCGCAGCGGGCCCATTGCAGCGGCCGCGTCGACCGCCGCCTTGCCGTCGGCCTCGGACGTGACGTCGCACTTCACGAACTTCGCGGCGCCGCCGAGCTTGCCCGCCAACTGCGCGCCGACCTCGGCATTGACGTCGGCGATCAGCACCTTCGCGCCGTTGGCGGCGAGCATTTCCGATGTCGCGCCGCCCAGGCCGGACGCGCCGCCGGTGACGATGAACACGTTGTTCTCGAACTGCATGGCGAGTCTTCTCCTTCGGTCGCAGCCAGCGAGGCGTCAGGCGGCCAGCAGCGGCACCAGCAACAGCGCGACGATGTTGATGATCTTGATCAGCGGGTTCACGGCCGGGCCGGCCGTGTCCTTGTACGGATCGCCGACCGTGTCGCCGGTCACCGCGGCCTTGTGCGCGTCGCTGCCCTTGCCGCCGTGGTGGCCTTCCTCGATGTACTTCTTCGCATTGTCCCACGCGCCGCCGCCGGTGCACATCGAGATCGCGACGAACAGGCCGGTGGCGATCGAGCCGAGCAGCACGCCGCCCAGCGCGGCCGGGCCGAGCAGCAGGCCGACCGCGATCGGCACCAGCACCGGCAGCAGCGACGGGATGATCATCTCGCGGATCGCGGCCTTGGTGACCAGGTCGACGGTGCGGGCGTAATTGGGCCGCACCGAACCGTCCATGATGCCTGGATTGTCGCGGAACTGGCCGCGCACTTCCTCGACCACGGCGCCGCCCGCCCGGCCGACCGCGGTCATGCCC
>DATLGW010000526.1:0-12402 GCA_035540315.1 Burkholderiaceae bacterium
ATGAAGAGGTCGTACTGGTCGAAGCGATGCTCGTAAGCGATCTCGAGCGAGTCGCGAAAACCCTCGGTGGTGACCAGTGCAGTGCGCGATCCTCGCCGCTCGATGACGGCGTTGGTCGCCAGCGTCGTGCCGTGCACGAAACGAACGACCGACGATGCGTCGAGGCCTGCTCGCCGCAGCACCTGTCCGACGCCGTCGAGCACCGCCTGCTCCGGGGCCGCATGCGTCGTCAAGACTTTCACGGAGAAACGCTGGCCTGCCGACTCGAGCACGACATCGGTGAACGTGCCGCCGATGTCGGCCGCGATCTGCGCATCGCGGCCGGCCCTCATCGAGATCGCTCCATCTGGCACTGATGCGAAAGCAGAAAGTATGCAATCGCCGAATGAAACCGCGAAAACTCGCGGCTGGTCAAGCGCCTGATGCAGAGATAGTATACAAAGCAAGAGTTAGAATACTTCGGATCATGAATCAGACGATCAATCTCGCGGCCGCGATCCGGGCGGCGATTCAGGAAGGCGAACTGTCGCCCGGCAGTCACCTGTCCGAGTTCGCGCTCGCGCAGCGCTTTCGCGCGTCGCGCACGCCCGTGCGCAACGCGCTCAGCCTGCTCGCGGCCGAGGACCTCGTGATCTTTCGGCCCAATCGCGGTTATGTCGTTCGCTCGATGAGCGCCGCTGAAATCCAGGGCCGCCTACGGGTGAGGGCGGCGATGGAGGGACTTGCCGCGCGGATCGTCGCGGTGCGCGGGCTCACGCATGCAGAGCGGGTCCAGCTTCGCGGCGCGCTCGCCGAGTGCGCGGACGTCGCCGCGAAGCCCGACATCGATCCCGAGTCCATCGACCGGTACCTGCAATCGGTGGCGCAGTTCCATCAGGTGCTGCGGCAAGGCTGCGGCAACGCGCTGTTGTGCGAGACGATCGAGCGATCCCAGCGATTTCCATACGACGGCGGCGCGGGCGTCCGGTGGGTCGAGCACGAGGCGCTGGTCTCGTCGAAGACGCCCGTGCCGATCATTCCAGCCGCCGTGCTGGATCGCCACCGCATCTACGATGCGATCGAGGAGCGCAACGGAATGCGGGCCGAGACGCTGCTGCGCGAGCACATGTTCATGATCAGCCAGGGGTTGGCGGCGCTGCTGTGATTTCTCGAGAAGACCGGGGAACGGCAGTTCGTTCAGGCGAACGTGAGTTTGTGGAGACAATCCGCCACGATTCGCTGCGCCTCCCCGGTCGCTCCGCTCGTGGAACGCGATGTTTGACGGCGACCTCAAGTCAGGCGGAAATAAGGCAGCATCTGATCGTCGCTGTGCGGCACGAACGTCACCGACACCTGGCGTCCGAGCAGGTCCAGGTCCGACTGCGGCTTCTCGACCAGGCGGCTGTACATCAGCGGCCCTTCGGCCAGGCGTACGGCAATGAAGTAGTAGGGTGCCTCCGGAAAGAAGCTCGGGTGGTTCGGGCGGTGCACGATCGTGTAGGTGACGATCGTGCCGCTGCCGGACGCTTGCCGCCATTCGAGATCGCCGCTGCCGCAATACGGGCAGCAGACTCTGGGGAAGTAGACGTGGCGCCGGCAGTCCGCGGCTTCGCATTGCTGCAACATCAGGCGCTGCTCGTTGCAGCCTTCGAAGAACGGGCGGTTCGTCGGGTTGATCCGCGGCGGCGGTTTCTTTGCTTCGGCCATGTGCATGGGCTCCTTCACGCGCGTCCGAGCACGCAGGCGCTCGCGGACAGCCCCCTGCCGTACGAGACCGCGCCGTATCCGGTGACCGCGCCGATGCGCGCATCGGGCACCTGGCGCTCGCCTGCTTCGCCGCGCAGCTGGACGACCGCCTCGTACACGCCGATCATTCCGCCTGAAGCGCCGCACTGGCCCGCCGATAGCTGGCCGCCGCCGGTGTTGATCGGCAGCGTGCCGCGCACGGTGCAGTCGTTGTTGCGGATCAACTCCGCAGCGCGACCGCGCTCGGCAAAACCCATCCCTTCCAGCTGGATGAACTCCATGACCGGGTAATCGTCGTACAGCTGCACGAAGTCCATCTGCTCGGGCGCACTGCGGGACTGGCGCCAGATGCGATCCTGGAATTTCTCCCAACCGGCGCTCAGCGCGTATGGCTCGTTGGGCGGGAAGTTGTGGATTTCTCCGCCTCCCAGCAGTGCAACCTTCGGTGCATCCAGCCGGCTCGCGATCGTCTCGTTCGTCAGCACGACCGCATCGGCGCCGCAGCACGGCAGCACGCAGTCGTACAGACGCAGCGGGTCGGCGATCGGCCGCGCGTTCAAGTAGTCCTCCATCGTCAGCGGCGTGCGCAGCAGCGCGTTCGGGTTCAGCATGGCGTTCTGGCGCTGCGCGATGCACAGCCGCCCGAAATCCTCGCGGGTCGCGCCGAACTGCTGCATGTACAGCCGCGTCTGCAGCGCAAAAACGCCGTTCGCTGCGCCATAGCCCCACAGGCCCATGTAGTCGTGCTGGCCGGCGCTGCGGTTCATGCTCATGTGCGACGACACGTCGAACGCGTCGGCGGCGACGATGACGACGACCGACGCATCTCCGGCCTGGATCGCGCGCGCCGCATGCAGCATGCCGCTGATGCCCGAGGCGCCGCCGAACATGCCGTGACACAGCCACCGGCACTGCAGCCCCAAGTGCTCGGCCATCGTCGTGACGTTCTCGGGCGCGAGCGTGAAGCAGGTGACCCCCAGCCCATCGACGTCCCGAAACTCGAGCCCGGCCGACCGCAGCGCCAGGTCCGACGCTTCCCAGATCAGGCGCTGGACGGTCTTGGACGTACGCTTCTCGTACGGCGTCTGGCCGGCGCCGACGACGAAGACGCCGTCGAACGATCCATCGTTTTGCATGTCTGCTTCGCCCTCAGATGACGCCGGCGGCGCGCAGCCGGTCGAGCTCTGCCGCGTCCAGGCCGAGCTCGCCGCGGTAGATCTCGTCGTTGTGAGCACCCAGCGCGGCGCCGGCGTGGCGCACCTTGCCCGGCGTGCGCACGAACCGCGGGATCGCGTTCTGCATCCGCAGCCGACCGAAATCGGCGTCGGCGACGCTCGTGATCGTCTCGCGCGCCAGGTACTGCGGGTCCTTGACGATGTCGGCGATCGTCAGGATCGGCCCGGCGACGACCTCGCCGTCCTCGAGGATCCGCAGCGCGGTCGCGAAATCGTGGCGCAGGAACCAGCCGGCCATGATCTGATCGAGCACGTCGGCGTTGCGCTGGCGCTTCAGCGCGTCGGTGAAACGGTCGTCGCGGGAGAGTTCCGGCATCCCCATCGTCGCGACCAGCCGGTCGAAGCTCTTTTGCGTGCTCGCGGAGATCGTGATGTAGCGGCCGTCGCGTGTCTTGTACGCGTTTCGCGGCGAGTCGGTGATCGAGCGGTTGCCGATCCGCTCGCGCACCAGCCCCAGCTGGTCGTAGGCGATCACCTGGAACTCGACCAGGCGGAACAGCGGCTCATAGAGGCTGACGTCGATCTCCTGTCCGCGCCCCGACCCGCCCTGGTCGCGTTCGTAGACCGCGAACATCGCAGCCATGGCCGCGAACGTCGCCGCGACCGAATCGGCCATCGCGAACGAGGAGGTCAGCGTCGGCGGTCCGTCCGGGAATCCGGTGAACGAGGGCACGCCGCTGAATGCTTCGGCCACCGTGCCGTAGCCGCCGCGCGACGCATAAGGGCCGGTCTGGCCATAGCCGGAGACGCGCACGAAGACCAGCCGGGGGTTGATCTCCGCCAATGCGGCGTAGCTCAGCCCCCAGCGTTCGAACGTGCCGGGACGGTAGTTCTCGACCAGCACGTCGGCGTTCGCAGCGAGCCGCTTCAGCAGCGCCTGCCCGTCGGGCAGCGACAGGTTCAGCGTCACGTTGCGCTTGTTGCGGCCGATTACCTTCCACCACAGCGACTTGCCGTCCTTCTCCGGCGGACGCGTACGCATCGCATCGCCCTGTTTCGGGTGCTCGATCTTGATCACGTCGGCACCGAAATCCGCCAGCAGCGTACACGCCAGCGGCGCGGCGATCATCTGCCCGGCATCGATCACGCGCAGGCCCTTCAGCGGGCCATCCAGAGAGTGCGCGGGCGTCGGGTTCATCGGTTCGGTTCTCCCAGTGTCAGTCAGTCGGTCGAGCCCAGGGCAGACGGCTCTTTTGCCAGCGCCGTGGCCATCGGACGCATGGCCGAGGTCCCGATCGAGAAAAGGTCCGCCGTCATCTTTACGACGTGCCCGGCCGCATGAACCGTCTCGCGCGGGAACTTCGAGGTCAGCCCGGCGAGCACGAAGCAGCCGATGACCTGATCGGGCCCGGCCTGGATCGGCGCGGCCGTCGCCGACAGCCCGACATGGTTCTCGTCGACCGCCACGGCAAAGCCCTGCGTGCGCACGAGGTCGAGCTCGCGCTCGAGCGCGGCGAGGTCGGTGATCGTGTTCGGCGTGCGCCGCTCGAGCGGCCCGGCGCCCAGCAGACGCCCACGTTGCGCCCGCGTCAGGCTCGCGAGCAGCACCTTGCCGCTGGCTGCCCCATGCAACGGGCTCTTCAGATGCGTCGCCTGATACGGCGAGATCGACTCGTTCTCGATCGCGAGCTCGACGATCAGCCGCTCCATGCCCAGGAACACGATCAGCGTCGCGGTCTGGCGGAACTGGTCGCGCAGCGTGCGCAGGTACTCGCGCGCGTCGCGGCGCAGCACGTTCAGCGGGTGATACAGATTCAGCGGCAGAAGCGCCTTGGGCCCCGCCAGATAACGCTTGTTGTCGTCGCGCAGAACGTACGACTGCTGGATCAGCACCTGCAGCAGGCGGTGCACCGTGCTCAGAGGCTGACCGGTCGCCTCGGCGAGCTCGGTGGCCGATACCGGCCGTTGCGCCATTTGCAGCGCCTCGACCAGCGCCAGCCCCCGCTGCAGCGACCCGGTCTCGCCGCGACCGTGGCCGGAGCCGCTGGCAGCGGACTCGTCTTGCTCGAACTCCTCGGTCGGAGCGCTGCGTGGCACGCTCGAAGCCTTAATGGAATAACTCTTCCATTATTTTGACATCGACTTCCAAAAAAGGGTAGCATCATTCCACATCGGAGGCGGCGGGAGGAGACAGCGCAGTGGCAGCGGACAGGGCACCGGCCAGAGCCCGCATCGGTCTGGACGTCGGTGGGACGTTCACCGATCTGTTCCTGCTCGACCAGGCGAGCGGCCGCGCGGTCCGGCACAAGCTGCCGTCGACCCCTGCCGATCCCTACCAGGCGCCGGTGCAGGGCCTGCGCGAAATCCTGCGCAAGGCGGGCATCGCTGCCGCCGAGGTCGAGTTCATCGGCTTGGGCACGACCGTGGCGACGAACGGGCTGCTCGAGCGCAAGGGCGCGGTGACCGCGCTGGTGACGACGAAGGGATTTCGCGACCTGCTCGAGATCGGCCGACAGCGCCGCCCGCACCCGTACGACCTGTTCAAGCGCAAGGTCGATCCGCTGGTGCCGCGGCAGTTGCGCTTCGAGGTCGACGAGCGGATTGCGGCGGATGGCTCGGTGATCGTGCCGCTGGACGACACGCAGCTGGCCGCGATCGTCGAGCAGCTCGAGCGGCGGCAAGTGCAGAGCGTCGCGGTGTGCCTGCTCAACTCGTATGCCGATCCGCGCCATGAGCGGCAGATCGCCGGGCGGATCCGCGAGCGGCTGCCCGCGGTGTCGGTCACGGCGTCGCACGAGTTGATCCCCGAGTTTCGCGAGTTCGAGCGATTGAGTTCGACCGTGATCAACGCGTACCTGATGCCGGTGATGAAGCGCTACCTGACGCGCTTCACCGAGGAGGTCGCTGGGCTGGGCGTCAAGCGCACGCCGTACGTGATGAACTCGGGCGGGGGCATCGTCAGCCCGGCGCTGGCGAGCGCACGGCCGATCGACATGCTGCTGTCGGGTCCGAGCGGCGGGGTCAGCGGTGCGCTGTACCTGGCCCAGCTGTCGGGGCATCCGAACATCATCACGTTCGACATGGGGGGCACGAGCACCGACGTTTGCCTGATTCAGGACTCGCGCGCCGAAATCACGCACGGGCGCACGATCAATGCGTTTCCGATCCGAAGCACCGCGGTCGACGTGCACACGGTCGGCGCCGGCGGCAGCAGCATCGCGTGGATCGATGCCGGCGGGATGCTGCGGGTAGGACCGCACAGTGCAGGCGCCAATCCCGGTCCGGCCTGCTACGGCAGGGACGGCGCACAGCCGACGGTGACCGATGCGAACGTGGCGCTGGGCCGGCTGAACCAGGAGTATCTGCTCGATGGCGCGCTTCGGATCGACGCAAGCCGCTCGCTGAAGGCGATCGAGCAGCTCGCGCGCGTGAAGGGGCTCGACGTTCTCGAAGCGGCTGCGGCGATTCTGGCGATCTCGAACACCAACATCGCCCAGGCGATCCGCTTCGTGTCGGTCGAGCGCGGGTTGGACCCGGCCGATTTCACGCTGGTCGCGTTCGGCGGGGCCGGGCCCTTGCATGCGGCCGAGGTCGCGCGCGAGCTGAACATGACGGTGCTGATCCCGCCGGCGCCGGGCGTGTTGTGCGCGATGGGGGTGCTGACGAAGGACATCCAGATCGACGTCAGCCAGACCCGGCTGATCGGCCAAGCCGATCCGCAGGCGGGCGCGCAGCTGCAGTCGATCTTCGAATCGCTCGCGCAGCGTGCGGTCGAAATGCTGAAAAAGACGGATATCGGCGCGGCGCAGGTCGCGCTCGAGCGCACCGTCGACGTCCGCTATCGCGGCCAGAACTTCGAGCTGACCGTGCCCGCGCCAGCAGGCGGGGAGCTGCTCGAGGCGGTTCGCGCAAGCTTCGATGCCGCGCACGAGCGGATGTACGGCTACGCGCAGCCGCAGGCGCCGATCGAGCTCGTGACGTTCCGGGTGAAGGCTTCGCTGCCCACGCCGAGGCCGAAGTTCGCCGCGGACCCGGCCGCTGGCGCGATCGCCGTGCAACCCAGGGCGCAACGGCGCACGTATTTCGAGGCGATCGGCGACTTCGTCACCTGCCCGGTGTTCGCGCGCGACGATCTGCCCGCCGGCGTGACACTGCAGGGGCCGGCGATCGTCGAGCAGATGGACACGACGATCGTCGTGCCGCCGGATTTCGAGGCCAGCGCTGACGGCTGGGGCAATCTGCTGCTGCGGTGCACCCACCGGACGCCGCAATGACGCACGCACAGACGGAAATCATCGGCAGCTCGCTGGAGGCGGCCGCCTGGGAGATGTGCGCGAGCCTGATTCGGACCGCATATTCGCCGAACGTGAAGGAGCGAGCCGACTGCTCGACCGCGATTTGCGATGTGGAGGGTCGGACGCTGGCGTTGGCGACTTACGCGCCGGCGCACCTGGGATCGACGCTGCGGCTGGTGCCGGCGATCCTGCAGCGGTTTCCGAAGGAATCGCTGCGGCCCGGGGACATCTTCTTCGCGAACGATCCCTACATCGTCGGCGTCACGCACCTGAACGACTGCACCGTCGCCGCGCCGATCTTCGCCGACGGCGAGCTGGTCGCGTTCGCGGCGGCCGTCGCGCACCATTCCGACGTCGGCGGGCGGGTGCCAGGCAGCGAGTCCGGTGACTCGACTAGTATCTTCCAGGAAGGCATCCGGGTGCCGCCGGTCAAGCTGGTGGCGGCGGGAGAGCTGCGCCGGGACGTGCTCGAGATGTTCCTGCTGAACTCGCGCACGCCGCAGTTCAGCGAAGGCGACATCCTGGCGCAGACCGCGGCGACCGCGAGCGGCACGCGGCGCGTGCAGCAGCTGTACGCGCGTTATGGCCGCGACGTCGTCGCACGCTGCGCGGGCGAAATGCTCGACGCGACCGAGCGGCGCATCCGCAGCCTGATCGGTCGCACGCTGCGCGAGGGGACGTATTCGTCCGGGGACTGGCTCGACGAGGACGGCATCAGCGACCGTCCGGTGAAGCTCGCGGTGACGCTGACGGTGCGCGACGGCGAAGTGACGTTCGATTTCACCGAATGCTCTGCGCAATTGGGCAGCGGCAAGAACATCCCGTACACGCATACGATGGCAACGGTCTACTACTGCGTGAAGGCGATGGTCGATCCGCATCTGTCGA
The DNA here is from genome assembly GCA_035540315.1 of Burkholderiaceae bacterium. Lineage (GTDB taxonomy): Bacteria > Pseudomonadota > Gammaproteobacteria > Burkholderiales > Burkholderiaceae_E > DATLGW01. The sequence goes on from DATLGW010000526.1 coordinate 8,084, forward strand.
TCAACGAAGGGATGTACCGGCCGATCAAGGTCGTCGCACCTGAAGGTTCGGTAGTCAATCCGCGCTCGCCCGGCGGCGTCGGCTCGCGCAATCAGACGTCGATGATCCTCGCCGACGTGATGATCGACGCGTTGGGACAGGCCGCCCCGGATCGTGCGATCGCACCCGCAGGTCCGTATCAAGGCATCATCCTCAGCGGCTGGGATCCCCGGCGGCAGCGGTTCTTCGTCGACTACGAGAATTTCGCAGGCGGGCACGGCGCCAGCGTTTGCGACGACGGAATGGACGTCACGCAGATCCACATGACGAACACGTCGAACCTGCCTATCGAGGTGATGGAGGTCGAGTTCCCGGTTCGGGTCGAGCGCTACGAGATCCTCTGCGACTCCGGAGGTGCCGGCCGCCATCGCGGCGGAGCCGGGGTCGTGCGCGAGTTGCGGATCCTGAACGGGGACACGCTGCTCGCCTGTCGCAGCGCACGGCAGCGATTCGCTGCGCAGGGACGGCTTGGGGGCGCACCGGGAACGACCGGAGCATTCGTGCTGAATCCGGGCGGCGAGGCGAGAAGGCTTCCGTCGACTTCGTCGGAGCTGCCGCTGAAGCAGGGCGACCTGCTGCAGATCGTCACGCCGGGGGGCGGCGGATTCGGCGAACCGCAACAGCGTTCGCCCGAGCGCGTGCTGGCCGACGTGCTGGAAGGCAAGGTATCGCTGCAAGCGGCGCGGTCCGTCTATCGAGTTGCGATCGACGTGGACGCCGTCGCCGTCGATGTCGAGGAAACTGCGCGCCTGCGCAGCCAAGGGGTCCAGGAAACCGGTCCTTCAATCCAAGGAGATGAGTCATGCGCTTGATCCGGGCTCTTCGCGTCTTTTGCATCGGAGTTGCCTGCGCTGCCGCCACCGCGTTCTCGGGCGGCGCGTTGGCGCAGTCGCAGTACCCGACCAAGCCGGTTCGCATCATCGTCGGCTTCCCGCCTGGCGGCGGTACTGACATGCTGGCTCGTCTGGTCGGCCAGAAGCTGCAGGAACGCTGGGGGCAGTCGGTGATCGTCGAGAACCGCCCGGGCGGCAACGGCATCATCAGCGCCCGCGCGGCCGCCGCCGCCGAGCCCGATGGTTATACGTTGTACATGGCGTCCTCAGATCACCTCGTGCTCGTTCCACAGCAGTACGAGAACCTGCCGTACGACACGCTGCGAGACTTCGCGCCGATCATCCCGGTGGCGAACCAGCACATGGTGCTGGTCGTGCACCCCACGGTGCCGGCGAATTCGGTCAAGGAGCTGATTGAACTGGCGAAGAAGAAGCCGGGCGAGCTGAATTTCGCTTCGTGGGGCAGCGGCGGTCTGTCGCACCTGACCGGGGAGCTGTTCAAGCTGACCGCCGGAATCCAGATGGTGCACGTGCCGTACAAGGGAACCGCTCCGGCGGTCACCGATCTGCTGGCGGGCCGCGACGTCTCGGTGATGTTCGCGACGATCGCCTCGAGCGTGCCGAACATCAAGACCGGCAAGCTGCGCGGTCTGGCGATCACCGCGCCCGAGCGCTCGCCGGTGCTGCCCGAGATCCCGACGACGGCCGAAGCGGGCTATCCGGATTTCGTGATGTTCTCGTGGAACGGCCTGTTCGCGCCCGCCGGAACGCCGCGGCCGATCATCGACAAGATCAACAAGGACGTCACCGAGATTCTCGCGATGCCCGACGTGCGCGAGCGCTTGGCGACGCTGGGCGTGCAGGCCAGCGGCGGTACTCCGCAGGCCTATGCGCAGCAGATTCGCAACGATCTGAAGCGCTGGGGCGACGTCGTGCAGCGGGCCGGCATTGCTAAGGAACGCCTGTAATGACCGCGCCTGCATTCTCCCGCCGCGCAGCGCGCCTGTCGGCGACGCTGCCGGCTGCGCCCCCGGCCGATGCGATCCCGTTCGATTCGGGTCATGCGTTTCCCGGGGTGTTGCCCGACCTGGCAGAGGCGGCTCGGGTCGCGCTGACGACGTATCGCGCCGAGACGCTGCAGTACGCGGTGCGCCCGGGCCTGCCGGAGATGCGCGAGTTCATCGCGGGTTACATGCGCAGCGACGGCATCGACGTGAGCTCCGAGCAGATTCTGATCGTGAACGGCGCGAAGCACGGGCTCGATCTGCTTTGCCAGCTGCTGCTCGATGAAGGCGATGCGATCGTCGTGACCGCGCCGATGTACTTCACCGCGATTCCGATCTTCCGAAACTTCGGCGCCGAGTTCATCGAAATCGGTCAGGACGACGAAGGCGTGTCGGTGGACGCGCTGCGCGACTCGCTGCAGCGCCGAGCGACCGCAGGCGAGCCGCCGCCGAAGTTCATCTACAACGTTCCGGACTTCCACAACCCCAGCGGCGTGACGATGTCGCGCCGGCGGCGCGAGTCCCTGGTGCGGCTGGCCTCGGAGCATCGGATCCCAGTGATCGAGGACAGCCCGTACCGCAGGATCCGGTTCGACGGCGGAGCCGAACCCGCGTTGAAGGCGCTCGATCCGCACAACGTCTATGCGGTCGGCACGTTCTCCAAGCTGGTCGCACCCGGGCTTCGGGTGGGGTGGATCGCAGCGCCGAAGGAAATCGTTGCGCGGCTGATCCAGCTCAAGAGCGACGGCGGCAGCTGTCCGCTGACCCAGCGGATCATCCTCGAGTTCTGCAGGGGCGAGGGGCTGCAGCAGCACATCGACAAGGTGCAGCGCGTTTATCGAGAACATCGAGACCGCATGGTCGCCGCGCTGCGCCGCGAGCTGCCGCAGGTGGGGCTGACGATCCCCGACGGAGGCTACTACGTGTGGCTGCGGTTTCCGGAAGGGGTCGACACCGACGAGCTGGCGCGGCGAGCGCTGACTGCGGGCGTGTCGATCCTGCCCGGCAGCAAGTTCTTTTCCGGCACTGGGTCGGGTGCGCCCCGCAACTATGCACGACTGGCCTTCAGCCATGCATCGCCGGAGGAGATCGATCGGGGCGTGAGCGTGATCGCGCGGCTGGTGGGGTAAGGCTTGGGATGCTTGGCCGATATCATGGAAGCATGATGGCGGGCCGCGGGGGCGCGGCTGGGAGCAGCGAATGAGCCGATCGACACTGCTGGAACAATCGCTCGCCGCGCTCGGGCGGATGCTGCGCGACGGCACGTTGACTGCCGAAGCGCTGCATCAGGCCGCGGAGGAGCGGCATTCGCGGCATCACGAGACGCTCGGTGCCTACATCACGTGGGATCCGGCGGGCGCACGGGAGACCGCACGGCTTGCCGACATGGCGTTCCGAAGCGGGCATGACCTCGGGCCGTTGCAGGGGCTGCCGGTTTCGGTGAAGGACATCTACGGCGTTCGGGACCTGCCGATTTTCGCCGGTTCGCCGCGACGGCTGCCGCCGCACTGGGAGCGCGAGGGTCCTCTGGTCACGGCGTTGCGCAGGCAGCTCGCCGTGATCACGGGAAAGACGCACACGGTCGAGTTCGCATTCGGCGGGCTCGGCCTGAACGCGCATTGGGAGGTCCCGACGAATCCGTGGGGTCTGCCGGAGCGCCGCGTGCCGGGAGGCTCCAGCGCCGGGGCCGGCGTCTCGTTGTGCGAGGGCTCCGCACTGGTTGCGCTGGGCAGCGACACCGCGGGCTCGGTCCGGATTCCGGCCAGCCTGACCGGCAACGTCGGCTTGAAGACGAGCGCGGGCCGCTGGCCCAGGGATGGCGTGGTCCCGCTGAGCACGACGTTCGACACGCTGGGCCTGCTCACGCGAACGGTCGACGACCTCGCGGTCGCGTTCCCGGCGATCGACGCAAGGTTGGGGCTGGGGCCGGACAGGCCGATCGCGGCGCCGGCGGGCGGCGTGACGTCGCTGCGGATCGGCGTGTGCGACCGCTTCTTCTGGGACGAGTGCTCGCCGGGCGTGGCCGAGGGCGTGAAGTCGGTGCTCGACGAGCTCGCTGCCCGCGGCGCACGCATCGTGCCGATCGATCTGCCCGAGCTCGACGAGGCGTATGCGATCTTTCGCAAGGGCGGGCTCGCAGCGGCGGAGCTATCCGAGTTCCTCGCGGCCGAGCTGCCGGAGTGGTTCGACACGCTCGACCCCAACGTCAGGGCGCGCACGGTGGACGGGCAGAGCCTGTCGGCGGTCGACTACCTGAACCGCGTCCGCATTTTCAGCCGTGCCGGCGCCAGCGCGAACGAGCGGCTGCGCGAAGTCGATGTGCTGGCCACGCCGACCGTAGCGATCACGCCGCCGAAGCTGACCGAAGTCGCGGACCCCGAAGCCTACCGCCGCAACAACATGCTGACGTTGCGCAACACCAGCATCGGAAACCTGCTCGACC
>DATLGW010000527.1:0-6759 GCA_035540315.1 Burkholderiaceae bacterium
CGTGCGTGGTGACGACCGCGGCGATGGCGGTTGCACTGCCGCTGTCGGGCTGGCTCGCGGTCCGATTCGCAGCCGGCGTCGCGAGCGCGTTCGTGATGGTGTTCACCGTCTCGGCCGCAATGCACGCGAGCGGCGCGCGAATCGGTGCCGGAATGGTCGCCTGGACGTTCGCCGGCGTGGGCACCGGCATCACGCTGTCGTCGGCGCTGCTGCTGGCGGTGCCGGATTGGCATTGGAGCGCGCAGTGGTGGCTGATGGCGGCTGCGGCGCTGCCGCTGGCGCTGCTGGCGCTGCGCCGGCCGCCGCGACCGCAGCGGTCGTCGCAGCGGCAAGCCGCGCCGCCGCCTGCCGGGCGTGACGCACGCGATGGGCGCGAGGCCCTCGATGCCCTCGACGCCCGCGATGCCCTCGACAACCGGGATGCGCGCGACGCCCGGGATGCGCGCGACGCCCGGGATGCGCGCGCATTCTGGTCGCTGCTCGTGGCCTACGGCCTGTTCGGGTTCGGCTACGTGATCCATGCGACGTTCCTGCCGACGCTGGTGCGCTCGGTGCCGCAGATCAGCGCCTATGCGATCCATGCGTGGCTCGTGGTCGGGATCGCTGCGGCGCTGTCGGTGTTCGTGTGGGCGGCGCTGGGCCGGCGGCTGGGCGCGCTGCCGGCGTTGCTGCTCGCCTACCTGGTCGAGGCGGCGGCGCTGCTCGGTCCGTTCGTGCTGCCCGGGCTGCCGGGCGTGCTGGTCGCGGGCATCGGACTCGGCGGCACGTTCGTCGGGCTGACGTCGCTCGCGACGGTCTACGGCGCGCAATTGGCGCCGATGGCGCCGGCAGCGGCGGTCGCGCTGCTGACCGGTTCGTTCGGCGTGGGCCAGATCGTCGGTCCGGTGGTTGCGGCCGGAATGATCGATGCCAGCGGCGGGTTCCTGACTGCGACGCTGGCGGCGGTCGCAACGCTGCTGGTCGCCGCGGCGCTGATCGCGGCCACCTCGCCGCGGCACGCGTGGCATTCGCCGGCGCGCTCGACTACAGTGTCGGGCGACGCGCAATCTGGAACGGGACAATGAGGATCCTGCTGCTGAACGGACCGAACCTGAACCTGCTCGGCACCCGCGAGCCGCAGGTCTACGGGTCGGCCACGCTCGCCGACGTCGAGGCCGCTTGCGCCGAGGAGGCCGGCGCATACGGCGCCGCGGTCGAGGCGTTCCAGAGCAATCACGAGGGCGCGCTGATCGACCGGATCCATGCCGCCCGCGGCGCGGTCGACGCGATCGTGATCAATCCGGGCGCGTTCACGCACACCAGCATTGCGCTGCGCGATGCGCTGGCTTCGGTCGCGATCCCGTTCATCGAGGTCCATTTGAGCAACGTCCATCGTCGCGAGCCCTTCCGCCATCACTCGTATCTGTCCGACCTCGCCGACGGCATCATCGTCGGCCTCGGCGTCGAAGGCTACCGCCTCGCGGTGCGCGCGCTGGCGCGGCGCAGCGCCGCCAGCAGTTGACGCACCGGGCGATTGCCGCCATCGTCCGCGTCTGTCGCAGCGCCCTTCGATCCGCGCCGCAGCCACCGCATTCAGGATCCACCGCATGCCGAACGACCTCACGATCACCGACGTGCGCGCGTACGCGGCGTCGTTCCCGCTCGATTCCGACAGCAACGTCCGGTTGGGGATCGGCCGCGCGGTCAAGAAGGACGCCGTCGTGGTCAAGGTGACCACCGCGGGCGGGCTGATCGGCTGGGGCGAGTCGCATCATGCGCGCGCGCCGAGCACGATCGCGCGGCTGGTCGACACGACGCTGAAGATGCTGGTGCTCGGCGAGGACGCGGCCGATGTCCAGGGCGTCTGGCAGAAGATCTACGGCAAGCAGCTGGCCAGCCACGGCCTGGGCGCCGGAACCGCGATGGCGATGAGCGGCATCGACATGGCGCTGTGGGACATCCGCGGCAAGGCCACCGGCTGGCCGCTGTACCGGCTGCTCGGCGGGCGCTCCAAAGCGATTGCGGCTTATGCCGGCGGCATCTCGCTCGGTTTCCAGGAGCCGGCCGCGCTGGTCGACGAGGCGCAGCGCCATCTGGCCGGCGGCTACAAGGCGATCAAGCTGCGGCTGGGCGACAACCCGAAGGACGATCTGGCGCGCGTCGCCGCGGTCCGCAGCGCCCTCGGACCCGACGTCGCGATCCTCACCGACGCGAACACCGGCTACACGCTGGCCGATGCGCGCAGCGTGATGCCGGGGCTCGACGAGTATGGCGTCGCGTGGCTCGAGGAGCCGTTTCCGGCGCACGACTGGCGCAGCTATCGCGAGGCGAAGGCGTTCGGCAGCGTGCCGCTCGCGGCCGGCGAGAATCACTACACGCGCTTCGAGTTCTCGCGGCTGATCGACGAGGGCGTCGTCACGATCCTGCAGCCGGACCTGTCGAAGACCGGCGGCGTCACCGAAGTGATGAAGATCGCCGCAATGGCATCGGCGCACAAGCTGCCGATCCATCCGCACACGTCGATGACCGGGCTGAACATGGCCGCGTCGATCCACGTGCTGTCCGCGCTCGACCACCCCGGCTATTTCGAGGGCGACGTGTCGAAGAACAACCGGTTTCGCGACCAGATGGTCAGCGCGCCGTACCGCGTCGGCGCCGACGGCTGCGTGCGTCCGCTCGAAGGACCCGGCCTGGGGCTGGAGGTCGACGAGTCGTTCCTCGTCGCGCATCCGTGCATCGAGGGTCCGAGCTACGTGTGACGCTGCCGGCGGCGAGCGCGCCGCTGGTTCCGATCCGATCCGCAATCCGAACCAACGACGAGGAGGGGGAGACATGTCCAGATTCCGCGCATCGATTGCGCAGTCCGAACCGATCGCTGCCAATGGCAAGCTGGCGCAGCGTTCCCGCCGGCGCGTGCTGCGGGCCGCCGGCGCGCTGGCGGCCGGCGCGCCGACGCCGGGCGCTTTCAACGACACGCTCGGGCGCACGCTGGCGCAGGAATTCTCGAAGGGGTTCGCGCCGGGCTCGCACGTCGAGAACCGGCCCGGCAGCGGCTCGCTGATCGGCACCCAGTTCGTCGCGAAGGCGCCGCCCGACGGGCACACGCTGCTGATCGTCGCGTTCCCGTTCGCGCTGATCAACAGCCTGCATGCGCACGCGAAGATCGACGTGACCCGCGATTTCGCCGCAGTCGCGCAGGCCGGCGTCACGCCGAACGTGCTAGTGGTCACGCCGAGCGCGCCGTGGCGCTCGGTGGCCGAGCTGATCGCCGACGCGAAGGCGCGTCCCGGCCAGATCCCGTATGCCTCGACCGGCGTGGGCAGCTCGAACCATCTGTCGATGGAGCTGTTCAAGACGATGGCCAAGGTCGATCTGATCCACGTGCCGTACAAGGGCAGCGCGCCGGCGCTGACCGATCTGATCGGCGGCCAGGTGCATGCGATGTTCGACAACGCGCCGAACGTGATCCCGCACCTGAAGGCGGGCCGGCTGCGCGCGCTCGCGGTCACGTCGCCGAAGCGCTCGCCGAACCTGCCCGAGCTGCCGACGGTCGACGAGGCCGGCGTGCCGGGCTACCGGGTGTTCGGCTGGTTCGGCGTGGTCGCGCCGGCGGGCACGCCGCCGCAGGTCGTCGCGCGGCTGAACGAGGAGATCAACCGCGTGCTGGCAATGCCGGAGGTGCGCGAGCGGATCACTCAGGCCGGCGTCGACGTCGCGACCGGCACGCCGGATGCGTTCGCCGCGCACATCCGCGACCAGGTGTCGACCTGGAGCAAGGTAGTCCGCGACGCCGACATCAAGCCCGAGTGAGCTGCGCCAGCGCGAGCGCGCAATCGCGCACCAGCGCGGGGCCGCGGTAGACGAGGCCGGTGTACAGCTGCACCAGGTCGGCGCCGGCGTCGATCTTCGATCTGGCGTCGTCGGCGCTCAGGATGCCGCCGACGCCGACGATCGGAAACCGCGGCGGCAGCCGCTGTCGAAGGATCCGAATGACGCGGTTCGATGCCGCCAGCAGCGGCGCGCCCGACAAGCCGCCGGCCTCGTCGGCGTGGCGCGCGCCGACGACCGCGTCGCGCGCGACGGTGGTGTTGGTCGCGATCACGCCGTCGATCGATTTCGCCGGCAACAGCTCGGCGATCGCGTCGATCTGCGCATCGTCCAGGTCGGGCGCGATCTTCACCAGCAGCGGCACGTCGCGGCCGTGTTCGCGCCGCAACCGCTCGCGGGCCGCGCCCAGCGCATCGAGCAGCGCGTCGAGCTCGTCCGCGCCCTGCAGCCGGCGCAGATCGCGGGTGTTCGGCGAGGACACGTTGACGGTCACGTAATCCGCATGCGGATACACCCGCTCGAGCCCGAGCAGATAATCGTCGACCGCGCGCTCGACCGGCGTGGCGGCGTTCTTGCCGATGTTCAGTCCGACGACGCCGTCGAAGCGGGCGCGGCGCACGTTGTCGATGAACGCGTCGAGCCCCCGGTTGTTGAAGCCGAAGCGGTTGATCAGCGCCCGGTGCGAGACCAGCCGGAACAGGCGAGGGCGCGGATTGCCCGGCTGCGGTTTCGGCGTCACCGTGCCGACCTCGATGAAGCCGAATCCGAGCTGGCCCAGCGCGTCGATGTGCCGGGCATCCTTGTCCAGGCCCGCCGCGAGCCCGACGCGGTTGCGGAATCGCAGACCCATCAGTTCGACCGGCGCGTGCACCGGAGTTTCGGCCAGACGTTGCAACGCGCCGGCGGCCAGCAGCGCGTCGAGCGCGCGCAGCGTCAGGTCGTGCGCCCGCTCGGCGTCGAGCGCGAACAGCAGCGGCCGCGCAATCCGGTACGGGTTCATCGGGCGCGGCCGGTGCCTGCCGCGCCGCTCAGGGAATCGGCTGCCAGCGGCCGTGGACCAGCTGCTCGATCGGCCGGAACCGCGCCTTGTACGCCATCTTCGGGCTCTGCGCGATCCAATAGCCCAGGTACAGGTACGACAGCCGCAGCTGGCGGCACTGCTCGATCTGCCACAGCACGTTGTAGGTGCCGTAGCTGGCGTGCGGCTGCTCGGGATCGAAGAACGTGTACACCGACGACAGCCCGTCGTCGAGCAGATCGATGATCGACACCATCCGCAGCACGCCCTTGGGGTCGCGGAACTCGACCAGCCGCGTATTGACCTTGCTCTGCAGCAGGAACTGCGCGTATTGCTCGCGGCTGTCCTGATCCATGCCGCCGCCGGCGTGGCGGCGCGACTGGTAGCGCAGGTACAGCTCGTAGTGCTCGGGCGCGAAACCGAGCCGCGCGACCAGCGGGCGCAGCGACTGATGCGCCTTCCACGCGCGCTTCTGGCTGCGGTCTGCAACGAAGCGGGCCACCGGCACGCGCACCGGCACGCAGGCGCGGCAGCCGTCGCAGTGCGGGCGGTAGGTGAAGATGCCGCTGCGACGAAAGCCCGAGCGCACCAGCTCGCTGTAGACGTCGGCGTTGATCAGGTGATTCGGCGTGGCCACCTGCGAGCGCGCCTGCTGCCCGGCCAGGTAACTGCACGGGTAGGGCGCTGTCGCATAGAACTGGAGCGCCGAGAACGGCAGTTCCTTCAGGTGCGTCATTCGCGGTCACGCATCGGGAAATTCGATCACTGCAGCGCGCCAATCGGGTGCCGGCTCGGCGGTCAGCTCGGCGAGATGCGAGAGGAACTCGGCTCGCGAGATCTCGCGCGCGCCCAGCGACGCGAGGTGCCCGGTCGACTGCTGGCAGTCTATCATGCGGTACCCCAGCGGCTCGATCAAGCGCACCAGCGCGGCCAGTGCGCATTTCGACGCATCGCTGCGACGCGCGAACATCGATTCGCCGTAGAACATCCGGCCGATCGTCACGCCGTACAGGCCGCCGATCAGCGTGCGCCCTTCCCACACCTCGATCGAATGCGCATTCCCGAGCCGGTGCAATCCGCTGTAGGCGGCAACGACCTCGGGCGTGATCCAGGTGCCTTCCTGATCGGGCCGCGGCGCCGCGCACGCCTGCATCACGCGCGCGAACGCCGCATCGAGCGTCACACGCCAGGACCCGTCGCGCCGCACGCGACGCAGCGTCTTGCACAGCGAGCGCGAGACCTTGAACTCGCGCAGGAACAGCACCATGCGCGGATCCGGCGACCACCACAGCACCGGCTGCCCGTCGCTGTACCACGGGAACACGCCGGCGCGGTACGCTTCGAGCAGCCGTTGCGGCGACAGGTCGCGACCGGCAGCGAGCAGCCCGTTCGGATCGGCGAGCGCCTGCGACGCCGGTGGCAGCTTCTGATGCGGCTCGACCCAGGTCAGCATCGAACCTGCTGGCGGCAGTACTGCTCGAGCGGCACGACAACCTCGGTCGGCTCGCTCGGCTGCCGCGCGCGCCCGCCATGTTCCATCGCGAGCCTGAACTCGTACTTCGCGAAGAACGCGTCGAACATCTCGCCGCCCTGCGTGCCGATTGCCGTCAGCTCGTCGGTTGCGGGATCGTGCTCGAGCAGGATCGCGGCCAGCGGCTGCGTCGCGGGACCGCCGAGCACCCGGCCGCCGTCGGCCGGGTCGTACTGGCTGTGCTCGGCGCAGCAATGGATCACGCGCGCGCGGCGGTCGACCGGGCCGGCGGCGTCGCGATAGCTGATGAAGCTGATGTCGCGGGTCGGGTACGCGAGCTGGTGCGCGCAGATCGCCGAGAACGCGACCACCGAGCGGCCGGCGCCGACGCCGCCGCGCCAGGCATAACGCGCGCCGTCGGCCGTCGCGAGCTCGACGTCGCTGCGCGTGGGCTGGCCCAGGT
>DATLGW010000528.1:0-8949 GCA_035540315.1 Burkholderiaceae bacterium
GTACACGCACGTGTGGTCGCAGGCAGTCGTCTACGACAAGTCGCTGCGCAACGTGCCGGTTTCGATCTGGGGCGGTTTCACGCCGCTGGACACGATCTCGCGCTGACCGCCGGGCGCCGCGCGGCGCCCGTTTCCGCCGACTCGCATCCCGCTGGAGAATCCGTGTCGCTCGCGCTCGACAAGCTGTTGCCCTCGGTCGCGCCCGCGCGCGCCGAGGTCGTGATCATCGGCGGCGGCATCATCGGCTGCTCGATCGCCTATCACCTCGCCGCGCTCGGCATCACCGATGTGGTGCTGCTCGAGCGCAGGCAGCTGACCTGCGGCACGACCTGGCATGCAGCGGGGCTGATCGGACAGCTTCGGGCGACGCGCAACCTGACCGAGCTGGCGAAGTACACCTGCGAGCTGTTGCGCCAGCTCGAGCGCGAGACCGGTCAGCCGACCGGATTCCGGCAGAACGGTTCGATTGCGGTCGCGCTGGGCGACGAGCGCTTCGAGGAGCTCAAGCGCGGCGCGTCGATGGCGCGCAGCTTCGGGCTGGACGTCGACGTGCTCGGGCCCGCCGATGTCGTCGCGCGTTATCCGCTGCTGCAGTCGCGCGGCGTCGCCGGCGGCATCTGGCTGCCCAAGGACGGTCAGACGAATCCGGTCGACACGACGATCGCGTTCGCGAAAGGCGCGCGCCAGCGCGGCGCGAAGGTGCTGGAAGGGATCGAGGTCACCGAGATCCTGGTCGAGAACGGGCGGGCGGTCGGCGTGCGGACTGCGCACGGCGACGTGCGCGCCGGCACGGTCGTGCTCGCGGCCGGCATGTGGTCGCACTGGCTCGCACGCCGCATCGGGCTGCGGCTGCCGCTGCAGGCGGCCGAGCATTTCTACGTCGTCACCGCGCCGATCGCCGGGCTGCCGCGCGAGCTTCCGGTCCTGCGGGTCCCCGACGAATGGGCGTATTACAAGGAAGACGCGGGCAAGCTGCTGATCGGCGCATTCGAGCCGGTGGCCAAGCCATGGGCGCTGGACGGGATTCCACGCGATTTCGACTTCGCGACGCTGCCCGACGACGTCGATCACTTCATGCCGGTGCTGGAGAAGGCGATCGAGCGGGTTCCGGTGCTGCGCGAGACCGGGATCCAGACCTGGTTCAACGGGCCCGAGAGCTTCACGCCCGACGACCGTTACCTGCTCGGCGAGACGGCCGAGGTTCGCGACCTGTTCGTCGCCTGCGGCTTCAACTCGATCGGAATCCAGAGCTCGGGCGGCGCCGGCAAGGTGCTTGCGCAGTGGATCCAGGATCGCGCTGCGCCGATGGATCTGGTCGACGTCGACGTGCGCAGGATGCAGCGCTTCCAGGGGACCCGCGCCTATCTGCGCGATCGCACCGTCGAGAGCCTGGGCTTGCTGTACGCGATGCACTGGCCGTTCCGGCAGTACGAGACCGCGCGCGGCGCGCGGCGCTCGCCGTTTCACGACCGCCTGCTCGCCGCCGGCGCATGCATGGGCGAGTTCGCGGGTTGGGAGCGGCCGAACTGGTACGCGCCGACGGCGGCCGCTGCGCGCTACGAATACAGCTACGGCCGGCAGAACTGGTTCGACCGCTGCGCAGCCGAATGCCGAGCCACGCGGGACGCGGTCGCGCTGTACGACCAGTCGTCGTTCGCGAAGTTCCTGGTCCAGGGCGCCGACGCGTGCGCTGTGCTGAACCGGATCGGCTGCGCCGACGTCGACGTGGCGCCGGGGCGGATCGTCTACACGCAGTGGCTGAACGAGCGCGGCGGCATCGTCGCCGATCTGACGGTCACGCGGCTGACCGATACCGAGTTCCTGGTCGTCACGTCGGCCGGCAGCCATGCACGCGATCTCGCCTGGCTGCGCGAGCGCATGCCGGCCGACGCCCGCTGCAGCGTGACCGACCTGACCGGCGCGCTGCCGATGCTCGGGCTGATGGGGCCGCACTCGCGCGCACTGCTCGAGAAGCTGTGCGGCGAGGAGCTCGACAACGGCAGCTTTCCGTTCGGCCATTCGCGCGAGATCGAGATCGGCTATGCCGTCGTCCGCGCCAGCCGCATCACCTATGTCGGCGAACTCGGCTGGGAGCTGTACATCCCGGCGGAGTTCGCGCTGCACGTGTTCGACCGCATCCTTGCCGAAGGCGCTCGCTTCGGTCTGGTGCCTGCCGGCTATCACGCAATGAACGCATGCCGGCTCGAGAAAGCCTATCGCCATTGGGGCCACGACATCGGCATCGACGACGATCCGCTGCAGGCGGGGCTCGCGTTCACCGTCGCGTGGGACAAGCGCGGTGGCTTCGTCGGCCGCGACGCGGTGGCGCGCGCGCGCGATGCGGGCCCGCCGCGCCGGCGACTGGTGCAGATCCGGCTCGAGGCGGAAGACGCGCTGGTCTACCACGAGGAACCGATCCGCTGCGACGGGCGCATCGTCGGATCGGTCACTTCCGGCATGTACGGCCATCGCATCGGCGCCTCGCTCGCGATGGGTTACGCGAGCTTCGACGAACCGGTCACGTCGCAGCTGCTCGCGCACGGCCGTTTCGAGGTCGAGGTCGCCGGCCGCCGGGTTGCGGCGCAGGTGCAGCTGCCCGCGTTCTACGATCCCAAGAGTCTTCGCGTGAAGGACGAAAGCCATGAGCGCATCCGCAGTGCCGCATGAGCGCGAGCCGCTGACGATCTACGTCGCGCGGCGCGTCGTGACGATGGACGAATCGCTGCCGTCCGCGACGGCGGTCGGCGTGATCGGCGACCGCATCGTCGCCGTCGGCGATCCCGACTCCATGCAGGCGTGGCGCGAGGGCCGCCAGGTGACGATCGACGACCGTCTGCGCGACAAGGTGCTGCTGCCGGGGTTCATCGACAACCATCTGCACCCGTTCCTCGGCGCGTTGCTGCTGCCGACCGAGATCATCGCGCCCGAGGACTGGCGCCGACCCGACGGGGGCGTCGCGCGCGCCGCGACCAGTGCCGCCGACTACCGCGCTCGGCTCGACGCGTGGGTCGCCGCCCGCCGCAGCCAGGATCCGTGGCTGATCTCCTGGGGTTACCAGCCGCTGGTGCACGGACGGCTGACGCGGAGCGATCTCGACCGGCTCTCGCCCGATCGGCCGCTTGCGCTGCAGCACCGCTCGTACCACGAGGTGCTGGTGAACACGCAGGCGATCGAGGCGCTGGGAATTCGGCGCGAGGACGTCGCGAATCACCCGCATGTGCGGTGGGACGAGGGCCGCTTCTTCGAGACCGGCCGCTGGCAGGTCATGCACCGGCTGATGCCGTACCTGCTGCGCAAGGAGTGGTACCACCGCGGACTCGGCATGCTCGCGCAGCTGTGCCTGCAGGGCGGCGTGACGACCGTCGGCGACCAGCTGTTCGGCGCGCTCGATCCCGAGTTCGAGCTCGCGGCGCTCGATGCCGAAATCGAGTCGAAGCGGATGCCGCTGCGGATCGTCAACGTCTGCGATGCGCGCGGCTTCAGCAATCGCGCGGCCGGCTCGGGCCTGGGCCCGCCGGATCAGCCGATCGCGTTCGAGCGGGGGCTCGAGGCGATCGAGCGCGTGCTCGGCCGCGGAACCCGGCAGATCCGGTTCGCGCGGGCGGCGAAGCTGTTCGCCGACGGCGCGATGTTCTCGCAGCTGATGCAGCTGAACGCGCCCGGCTATGCCGACGGCCATCACGGCGAGTGGCTGATGAGCCCGGAAGTCCTGGCCGCGGGCGTGCGCACGTTCTGGAACGCCGGCTTCCAGATCCACGTGCACGTCAACGGCGACGGCGGCATGGACGCGGTGCTCGCTGCGCTCGAGGCGGCGCAGCGCGAGACGCCCCGCTTCGATCACCGCTTCGCCGTGCATCACCTCGGATTCCACGCAGCCGCGCAGACTCGCCGGCTCGCTGCGCTCGGCGCCGCCGCCAGCGTGAACCCGTACTTCATCCACGCGCTGGCCGACGCATATGCGGTGCTGGGGCTGGGGGCCGACCGCGCATCGCAGATCGCGCGTTGCGGCTCGCTGGCGCGCGCCGGCATTGCGGTCTCGTTCCACTCCGACTATCCGATGGCGCCGGTCGAACCGCTGTTTCTCGCATGGTGCGCGGCGACCCGACGCACGAGAGAAGGCCGCATTGCGGGGCCGCCCGAGCAGCTGACGCTCGAGCAGGCGCTGCGCGGGATCACGATCGACGCCGCGTTCGCGCTGCGGATGGATCACGAGATCGGCAGCATCGTGGCGGGCAAGAAGGCGGATTTCACCGTGCTCGAGTCCGACCCGTTCGATGTCGGCATCGACGGGCTCAAGGACATTCCGGTGTGGGGCACGGTGTTCGAAGGCGAGGTCCGCCCGCTGCGCAGCCCGGTCGCGAGCGTGCATGCAATGAAGGCGCAGGCCGCGGCGCCCGCGCCTCGCGAGCATCGCTATCGCGCGGTCCCGTCGCGCTGCTGCGCGCTGGCAGGCGACCACTGCGACATGATCCGGGAGCTGGCGTCCTGGGCGCGGGCAGCGTTGCAGGGTCGCGCCGCGCCGGCGTGAGCGCCGCGTTCGTGCGGGCACGCGCGCTATGATTGGCGACCGGCAGCGCTGGGGTTGCGGCGGCCGGCATCGCAGGGGGGGCAGGTGAGCGTGCTCGGCATCGTGGCGCGGCGGCTGGCGCAGGCGGTGGGCCTGCTGGCGGCAGTCGCGGTGCTGAACTTCTCGCTGATCCACCTGGCGCCCGGCGACGTCGTGCAGACGATCGTCGGGGAGATGGGCGGCGCCAGCGAGGAGACGATCGCGAAGCTGCGGCAGGCCTACGGGCTGGACCGCAGCTTCCTCGAGCAGCTGTGGATCTACGTGTCCCGGGTCGTCACCGGCGATCTGGGCCTGTCCACCTACTACAACCGGCCGGTGATCACGCTGATCGCCGATCGCATTCCGGCAACGGCGCTGCTGGTGTTGTCGGCGCTGGCGATCGCGCTGGTGGTCGGCACGATGCTCGGGGTGCTCGCCGCCCGCTACCCGCGCGGCTGGCTCGCCGCGTTCGTGAACCTGGTGTCGCTGCTCGGTTTCTCCGCCCCGGTGTTCTGGAGCGGACTGATGCTGCTGCTGCTGTTCGCTTCGATGATCCCGATCCTGCCCACCGGGGGCTATTACAACGTCGTGCACGGCGCGCAGGGGATCGCGCTGGCGCTGGACATCGCGCATCACCTGGTGCTGCCGGCAACGACGCTGGCGCTGGTGTTCCTCGCGCTGTACAGCCGGATCGCGCGGGCGAGCATGCTCGAGGTGCTCGGATCGGATTACGTGCGCACCGCACGTGCCAAAGGCCTGCCCGAGCGCACCGTCGTGTTCAAGCATGCGCTGCGCAACGCGCTGCTGCCGGTCGTCACGATCGCGGGGTTGCAGTTCTCGGCAATGCTCGCCGGCGCGGTGCTGGTCGAGACCGTGTTCAGCTGGCCCGGTCTCGGCCAGCTCGCGTTCGAGTCGATCCTGCGCCGCGACAACCAATTGATGCTGGGGATCCTGCTGCTGTCGGCGGTGCTGGTGACGTTCGGCAACCTGCTGACCGATCTGCTGTACCGGCTGGTCGACCCGCGGATCAAGACCGATGCGTGAATCGGTGTCGTCGCTCGGAACGCGCGCGCATCGGTCGGATCCGGTCGCGCTCGGCCGCAGCCCCTGGCGAGAGGCGTGGGCGGTGTTCCGCCGCAACCGCGCCGCGCTGGTGGGAATCGCACTGCTGTCGCTGGTCGCGGCGATGCTGCTGGGCGGACCGTGGCTGTATCCGGTCGACCCGTTCGAGATCGTCGGCGCGCCGATGACGCCGCCGGGCCCCGATGCGCTGCTGGGCACCGATTACCTCGGTCGCGACGTGCTGGCCGGCGTCGTCCACGGCGGGCGCCCGACCGTATTGGTCGGCGTGTCGGCGGCAATGATCACCGCGCTGATCGGCGTGTCGATCGGCGCGGTGTCCGGGTATTACGGCCGGGTGACCGATCGGGCGCTCGGCCGGGTCGTCGAGTTCTTTCAGGTGCTGCCGACGCTGCTGTTCGCGATGGTGCTGATCACGCTGTTCTCGCCGACGCTGCTGACGGTCATCGTCGCGATCGGCGTGGTCGCCTGGCCGCAGATCGCGCGGCTGACGCGGGCCGAGTTCCTGCGGCTGCGCCAGCTCGATTTCGTGCGTTCGGCGCGCGCGGCCGGCGCATCCGACGCGCGGATCATCCTGTCGACGATCCTGCCGAACGCACTGCCGCCGATCATCGTCGCGGCGACGCTCGCCACCGGCAGCGCGATCCTGTTCGAAGCGGGGCTGTCGTTCCTCGGGCTGACGGATCCGAACGTGATGAGCTGGGGCCTGATGATCGGATCCTCGCGCAATCATCTGCGCGAAGCGTGGTGGTCGGTCACGTTCCCGGGTTTCTGCATCTTCCTGACCGTGCTCGCGATCAGCCTGGTCGGCGACGGCCTGAACGACGCGTTCAACCCGAAGCTGCGCCAGCGATGAATCCGCTGCTCGACGTCCGCGATCTGCAGGTCGAATTCGACACCTGGGACGGCCGCGTGCGGGTGATCGAGTCGCTGTCGTTCGCGCTCGACCCAGCACAGACGCTGTGCATCGTCGGCGAGTCCGGTTGCGGCAAGAGCATGACGGCGCTGGCGGTGATGGGGCTGGTGCCGCAGCCGGCCGGCCACGTGACCGGAGGCCGGATCGTGTTCGACGGCGAGGACCTGCTGCGTGCGCCCGAGGCGCGCCGCCGCTCGGTGCGCGGCAACGCGATCTCGATGATCTTCCAGGAGCCGATGACGTCGCTGAATCCGGTCTACACCGTCGGCGAGCAGATTGCCGAGGTGCTGCGGCTGCACAAGGGCGTCGGGCGCGCGGCCGCGCAGGCACGAGCGATCGGCATGCTGCGCGCAGTGCACATACCGGAGCCCGAGCGGCGGGTGCGGGACTTCCCGCACCAGTTCTCGGGCGGAATGCGGCAGCGGGTGATGATCGCGATCGCGCTGGCGTGCGAACCCAAGATCCTGATCGCCGACGAGCCGACGACGGCGCTGGACGTGACGGTGCAGGCGCAGATCTTCGATCTGCTGCACGAGTTGCGCGACCGGCGCGGCACCGCGATCGTGCTGATCACGCACGACATGGGCGCGGTCGCCGAGATGGCCGACCGCGTGATCGTGATGTACGCCGGCCGCAAGGTCGAGGAAGGCGACGTCGACCAGGTGCTCGAACGCCCGGCGCATCCGTACACGCGGGGGCTGCTCGCGTGCCGGCCGCAGCTGCGCCTGGGCGAACCGGGTCCGCGCGAGGTGCTGCCCGAGATTCCGGGCGTGGTGCCGCCGCTGCATCTGATCGGTCGCGGCTGCGCGTTCGCGCCGCGCTGCCCGCAGGCGCAGCCGCGGTGCCACGCGCAGGCGCCGCCGCAGACCGTGCTCGACGCCGGCCATGCGGCGGCATGCTGGCTGCTCGATTCGGACGTGCGCGAGGCCGCAGCATGATCGCCGAGCCGGTGCTCGACGTGTCGGACCTGAGGGTTCATTTCCCGCTGCGCCGGCGCCTGCCGTGGGGGCCGCGGCAGAACGTCCATGCGGTCGACGGCGTCGATTTCACCGTGACGCGCGGCCGCACGCTCGGCATCGTCGGCGAATCCGGATCGGGAAAGACGACCACCGCGCTGGCGGTGATGCGGCTGGTGGAGATCACCGGCGGCAGCGTGACGCTGCTCGGAACCGACATCACGCGGCTCGCGGGTCGCGCGCTGCGGGCGCAGCGGCGCCATGTGCAGATGATCTTCCAGGATCCGTATTCGGCGCTGGATCCGCGCCGGCGCGCCGGCGCGATCGTCGAAGAGCCGATGGCGCTGATGGAGATCGGCACGCCGGCCGAGCGGCACGACCGCGCCCGGGCGCTGTTCGAGTTGGTCGGGTTGCGCGCCGATCAGTTCGGGCTGTTCCCGCATCAGTTCTCGGGCGGCCAGCGGCAGCGGATCGGCATCGCGCGCGCGCTCGCGACGCAGCCCGAGCTGATCGTCTGCGACGAGCCGGTGTCGGCGCTCGACGTCGCGATCCAGGCGCAGATCCTGAACCTGCTGCGGCGGCTGCAGCAGCAGCACCGGCTGTCGTACCTGTTCATTTCGCACGATCTCGCGGTCGTGCAGCACCTGTGCGACGAGATCGCGGTGATGTACCTCGGCCGCATCGTCGAGCAGGCGCCGCGCGAGCGGCTGTTCGTCGATCCGCTGCACCCGTACACATGGGCGCTGTTCTCGGCGGCGGCGACGGCTCGGTGCCTCACCGCCCGCCGATGCTGCAGCCTGGGGTCAGTCCAGCTTCAAGTCGATCCGCCTGACGACCTCGCTCCATTTGCGCGACGTCGCCGCCAGCCGCTGCGCTGCTTCGGCGGGCGCGCTGCCGACGATCTGCTGGTCGATCGCCTGCATCCGCGCCACGACCTCGGGCGCGCGCAGCGCGTCGACGAACGCGTTCGAGAAGCGCTCGACGATCGGCTGCGGGACCCCGGGCCGGGTGTAGAGCACCAGGTAGAACGTTGCGTCGTAGCCGGGAAAGCCGGCTTCGGCGACGGTGGGGATCTCGGGCGCGAGCGGCGAGCGCTTCGCTCCGGAGATCGCGAGCGCGACCAGCTTTCCGGCCTTGACCTGCGGCAGCACGGTCGGGCCGGCCAGGAATCCGCACGGCAGCTGTCCGGCCATCACGTCCTGCATCGCCAGCGCCGGCCCCTTGTACGGCACGTGCGTCATCGAAACGCCGGCAGCCGACAGCAGCAGCTCCATCGCCATGTGGCCGGGAACGCCGGCGCCGCCGGATGCGTAATTCAGCGTCGTCGCGCGCGCCTTGTCGATCAGCTCGGCAAGCGTCTTCACGCCCAGCTGCGGGTAACACACCAGCACCTGCGAGAACTCGGTCGCGATCGACACCGGCATCAGGTCGTCGACCTTGAACGCCATCCG
>DATLGW010000529.1:0-2413 GCA_035540315.1 Burkholderiaceae bacterium
CAGCTCGCGGCCGGCGCGCCGCTGCCAGGCAGCGGGCTCAGTCGTCATGTTCGGTCCCCAGTGCGGGCAGACGATGACGTGGTCGCAACGTGCGGCCAAGCCGCTGACGGCGCTCAGCAGCCACCCCGGGGTCTGGCTCCAAAGGTTCGCGTGCGCGACGCCCCACACTCCGTCGGCGGCGGCGTACTGCACTGGATGGTCGGTGAAGGAGATCAGCCCGATGCGGGATGAACCGGCGTTGACGACGACGCCGGCCCGGGCGGCGCGCAGATCACGTCCAGCACCACAGCAGGCGATTCCGCTGATGCTCAGGATCGCAAGCGTGTCGCGCAGCGCGATCTCCTCGTAGTCCAACGCGTGGTTGTTGGCGAGCGTTGCCGCACCGATCCCAACTGCTGACAGCGCGCGTACCGCGCCCGGGGGGCCGCGAAAGAAGAACGGCTTGCCCGGCAGCCGCACGGTCGGCCGGCCCCGGCTGGAAAGGCAGCATTCCAGGTTGCAGATCACGAGATCCAGCGAGCTCGTCAGCTCGCGCAGCGCAGGATCCCACAGCTTCTCGGGCGATCGCGTGCGCAGCGCGGCGGCTACGTTGCGTCCAAGCATCACGTCCCCGAGCAGGCCGACCGCAACGCTCATGGGCGCGATCAGCAGCCGCGCTCGACGAACGCGTGGCGGCCGTCCCAGCGCAGCCAGCCAGCCGATCGCCGTTCATCGCGCGTGGTGCAAGGCAACCGATCAGCGAACCCAGCGGCCGACATGCCGTTGCGCTGCTCACGGGCGCACGCGACCTGCGCGGCACGAACGTCAGACACGGAAGATCGCGTCCGCGCGAAGCATCCGCGTGCTAATGGGATTCTGCGAAGCATGCATCCCAGCGACACGCAGTACGCGGGCAATGACATCGACGTCCGCAGTCATCGCCCAGAACGCTAACGCGATCGGCTGCATCTCACGACGATCGTGCGCTCGACGGCGGGCACTTCGAGAGCCGCACCGAGCAGATCGACCGATCGCAGTTGAAGCGCTCGATGCGCTTGCTCCGCGCTCGATAACGGCACGCATGCCCTCGTCACCGTCGGACTGACCGAAACCTCGTCGAGTCGGCTCCGCTTCGCAGTGACCTCGATGATCGCGATGGCGCACGACCCGGTACGCCGTCCGCAACCCAACCGCCAGCGGAAGCGAAGCGGTCGAGTGCTCTCGGTCGGGACCTTCTCCTCAGCGTCGGACGTCACCGACAGGCCGAATCAGAACAGCAAGCCTCGAAGGAGCAGCCGGGACCTTCGTCGGCCTATCGGTGCTGGCCGTGCAGCGCATGTGTCGCGTCATCCGCCAGCCAACGCGGCCAGAGTCCAGACGGCGACGAGGCTGAGTATGGTCGCGAGCAGCGCGAGCAGCGCCCACCACGTGCGACCCCTTGCTGCGATGGCGAGGATTCCGAATGCAATCGTTCCAATCACCAATCCCAGGAAGATCCACAGCGGTGGGTCGTGGGCCTTTGGCGGGCTGTTGATGAGCTCCCGCAACGTCAATCCCCCGGCCACGACACATCCCGCGCCAGCGGTCGCAATGAGCGTCTGTACTGCCATCCTGCGGGAGTCCGGGTGCTTCCCGAACACCTTCGCTGCGCTCGGCATGGATGGACCATAGCCGCGTAGCACGTCAGCCCCGCGTTTCGCCCGGCAGGGGCGCTCTGATCGGGCGGCAAGCCGGTCCCTGGGAGGGACGTCGACTGGGTCGCCGGCGGGGGCGGCGGCGATCTCACAGCCGAACGGCATCCGGGATGCCGGTGCGGCCGCCTCGGGGGACACTGGCATGGTGGACAACGCCTGGATCGCTGACCGCTTGGAGGCGTTTGCGTCGCTGCTCGATTTGGGCGACGCGAACCCCTACATGCCACGCGCCTATCGTCGCGCTGCCGAAACGATCCGAAGCGCAGCGGTCCCTGTCGCCGGGCTGGTGCAGTCCGGGCGGGTGCGCGAGCTGCGCGGGATCGGTCCCGGGATCGAGGCCCGGCTGTGGGAGCTCGTGCAAACCGGTGAGATCGCCGAGCTCGCGGAGCTCGAGCGTGAGCTCTCGCCCGAGCTGATCGGCCTCGGCCGCTATCTCGGGCTGTCGGCGACCCGCTCGCTCAAGATCGCGCGGGCGCTCGGCGTTCGGACGGCTGGCGGGCTGCGCGAGGCGGCGGCGGCCGGGCGGCTGCAGACCGTTCCGGGGATCGGGCCGAAGCGCGAGGCGCAGGTGCTCGACGCGCTCGCCCGCGAGGGCGAGCCGCGCCCGCAACGAAGCCTGCTCCTGAACCACGCCTGGGAGCTGGTCGGAGGCGTGGCGGCCGCCCTCGGCGGCGAGGCGGCCGGCGACGTGCGGCGCTGGCACGACTCCTGCGAGCACCTCGCGGTGGTCTGCTCTGCGC
>DATLGW010000530.1:0-5818 GCA_035540315.1 Burkholderiaceae bacterium
CTGCCGACGCCGCAGCGCAAGCCCACAGCACCTGGTGCCGCAAAGCCTGGGAATCGCTGAGGTCGGCCTCCGCGGGCGGCGGCTATGTGAACCATCTGACGCACGAAGGCGAGGATCGTACGCGCGAGGCCTACGGCGCACCGAACTGGGAACGGCTCGTGACGATCAAGCGGCGTTACGACCCGACGAACCTGTTCCGAATGAACCAGAACATCCCCGCAGCCGCTTGAGACGGGTCGGACGACGGCTCCGACGGCTACGTGCGCGTTACACGACCACGACGAGCGCGACACGTCGACGCGGTAGTCCCGTTACATGCAACCCCGAACATTCCGCCCGCGCGGCTCGCCGGGGCCGCAGTCCCGTCCCGCCGCGGCGAAAGCGCGCGAAGCGGGACCGGTGTCCCTCGGCCCCGGCAGCGCGCGCAGGTGGAATTCGATCGTAACCACTGCCGGCGCGAACGAGCGCCGGCAGCCACGAAGCCTGGAGCAACCATGACGCCTCGACTGACTCCGATTGTGCTGCCGATCGCACGGGCGGCAGTACGCGACCCGGGTCGCACGCGGCCGCGCCCGCTTGCGGTCGCGGTCACCGCGCTTGCGGCCGTCGTCGGTTTCGCGGCGTTGCTGTGGGAGCTCACAGCGCGTTTTGCGCCGCTCTGACCCGCGGCGCGCCACCTTCGATCCACGTTCAAGGAAATCCGCCATGTCAGCAACTCGCTTCGCGTCGCTCGATGACTACCGCAAAGGGGAAATCGAGCTCATCTCGGGAAGCCGCAAGGAATATGGGTTCTCGAACCTGTTCGAAGTCGCCTCGAACAGCCGGCCGTGGGACCGGATCGCGGTCGGCAAGAACCTGGAATACGTGCAGGAGGTGGTTCGCGCCGAAGGCACGTCGCCGTGGTTCGCCTGCGCGCACGACGAGTTCGCGATCTGCATGGACGGCCAGGTGCAGGTCGAGTACATGAAGCTCGACGACCCGCGCGCAGTGGTCGCGGCCGACCGCAGCGGCGCAGTCCGCGTGGCCGGCGACCCGAGCGGCCGGCGCATGGGGCACATCGAGCTCAAGCGCGGGCATCAGGCGCTGCTGAACAGCGATTGCGCGTACCGGTTCCGCGCCCAGGGCGGCCGGCCGGCGGTGCTGTTGATCCAGACGATGCTGGGCGACCTGACGGTCCAGAAATGGGCCGAGATCTGCCTGCAGTAAACCTCCCTTCGATCCTCCAGAGGAACCGACACCCATGAGCGCAGTGATGAAACAGCAGCCGGACAGCGGACCCGCGCAGACTCCGGTCAGCACCGATCGGATCGCAGGCTATCGCAGGTTCGGGATCGGCGGATTCGAGTTCGCCCGCGACGAATACTTCGTGACCGTGACCTGGCCGGCGCAGGGCCGACGGCTGTCGCACAAGATGGAGGCCGACAAGTTCCTGAAGGCGCTGATGCGCGATGTCGCCTGGGGGTTCTTCTACGGCTGGGTCAACTTCGACCGCATGTTCGGCACCCGCAACCGCTACGGCGAGGTCGAGGTGTTCGCCGGCCGCTACGACCCCGACTATCACGGCGCCGGACTGTCGTACGTCGAGACGTTCGAGTCGGCCGCGCTGATCGAGCAGTTCAAGCAGATCCTGCGCGACTGGACCAATGCGGGCTTCGATCCGTTCGCGGCCGCCGGCGAGACGCAGCCGACGGTGTTCGGTCCGAAAAACGGCGACAACGTCGCGGCGATCGAGCGCTACCGCATTCCGACGTCGCGGATGCCGGGAATTCCCGGCGATTCCCCGCTGCGCAGCGACGCGAACGGCTATCCGGTGAATCGCGCATTCGCCGACGTGCCGCAGGATGCGCCGGCAGTCGTCGCCGCGCCTGGATTCGAAGGGCAACTGCACGCATTCAACCTGTTCGCGTACCTGAGCCGCTCCGACGTCACGTGGAACCCGTCGGTGACCGGCGTCTGCAAGGATTCGCTCGCCTGCCCCACGACCGAGGAGCAGATGCTGCCGGTGATCCACGGCAACGACCGGGTCGAGTGGTTCATCCAGCTGTCCGACGAGATCTACTGGGACGTGACCGACAAGGAGAGCGGGCGGCCCCGCGCGAAGGTGATCATGCGTGCCGGCGACGTCGCCGCGATGCCGGCGGACATCCGGCACCAGGGCTTCTCGCCGAAGCGATCGATGCTGTACGTATGGGAGAACGCGACGCCCGGTCTGCCGCAGCGCTACGAGCGCGGCGAGCTCAAGCCGTACCCGATCGAGTTCTGACGCGGCGTCGATCGCGAGCGGGAGCACGCTCCCGCTCCAGCGATTCCGACACGGCGGCAATCGGCAGTCGGACCACGAACTCGCTGCCCTGGCCCAGGCCGTCGCTGCGGGCGTCGACGGTGCCGCCGTGCATTGCGACCAGCGCGCGCGACAGCGCCAGCCCGATGCCGAGGCCGCCGTGCGCTCGCTGCAGCACCGGTTCGCCCTGAGAGAACATCTGGAACAGCCGCGGCAGATGCTCGCGCGCAATGCCCACTCCGGTATCGCGCACTCTGATTTCGACCTGGTCGCCGATGCGCTCGGCTTCCAGCCAGATCCGGCCGCCCGGCGGCGTGTACTTGCATGCGTTCGTCAGCAGATTGCCGAACACCTGCGCCAGCCGAACCGGATCGGCGTCCAGCACGACCGGCGTTGCGGGCAGCGTCACCGACAGCTCGTGCGCCAGATGCGGTCGACACGTCTCGAGCGTCTGCTCGACGATCGCTTCCAGCGGGATTGCGACCCGCCTCAGCTCGAGCTTTCCGCGGGTGATCCGGCCCACGTCCATCAGGTCGTCGATCAGTCGCACCATGTGCTGCGTCTGCCGATCGAGAATCTCCCGCGCGTTCTGCAGCACCGGGTCGTCGAGGTCGCGCATGCGCAGCAGCTGCACCGCGTTGCGGATCGGCGCCAGCGGATTCCGCAGCTCGTGCGCGAGCGTCGCCAGGAACTCGTCCTTGCGGCGATCGGCTTCCTGCAGCGCTTCGCGCGTCCGCTTCTCGTCGCTGATGTCGCGGACCTCGATGATCGTTCCGACGACGTTCGCCTGCTCGTCCCGAATCGGGCTGGCGGTGAACGCGACCGGATAGAAGCGCCCGTCCTTGTGCACGAACACTTCCTCGCCCTGCGTCTGGCTGTTCTGCGGGAACGCTCGGTCGATCGGGCACTCGGCCAACGGGTACGGCGTCCCATCGGGTCGGGTGTGGTGGACGACCTCGTGCAGCGGCCTGCCGAAGGTTTCGTCGAGCGTGTAGCCGGTCAGCTGCTCGGCCGACTTGTTCATGTAGACGCAGTGCTGGCGATCGTTCATCAGGAAGATCGCGCTGGTCGTGTTCGACAGCACCGCGTTCAGCCTGCGCTCGCTTTCGCGCAACGCCAGCTCGGCGCGCCGTTCGCGCTCGAGCAGCTGCTCGAGCTCCCGCGGCTGCGCAGGCGGCTCGCCGAGCGCCCCGGTATCGCTGTCGGCGACGAAGTCGATCGGCCGCTCGCTCATCACAGTTCCCGATCGAAGCCTTCCTCGACCAGCTCGGCCGCCCGGAGCACTGCGCGCGCCTTTGCTTCGGTCTCGCGCCATTCGGCCTCGGGCACCGAGTCGTGGACGATGCCGGCGGCCGCCTGCACGTGCAGCATGCCGTCGCGCACGATGCCGGTGCGGATCGCGATCGCCAGGTCCATCTGGCCGTCATAGCCGAGGTAGCCGCAAGCGCCGCCGTACAGGCCGCGCTTGGTCGGCTCGAGCTCGTCGATCAGCTCCATTGCGCGCACCTTCGGCGCGCCGGTCAGCGTGCCGGCCGGAAAGCTCGCCCGGAACACGTCGATCGCGTCCAGCTCCGGGCGCAGCACGCATTCGACGTTCGAAACGATGTGCATCACGTGCGAATACTTCTCGATCGACATCTGGTCGGTCACCTGCACCGTTCCTGTCTTCGCAATGCGGCCCAGGTCGTTGCGCGCCAGGTCGATCAGCATCAGGTGCTCCGCGCGCTCCTTCGGATCGGCGAGCAGCTCGCTCGCGAGGGTTTCGTCCTCGGCCGGGGTCATGCCGCGGCGGCGCGTGCCGGCCAGCGGCCGGATCGCGATCCGCGTGCCGTCCGCCTCCCGCTCCTGGCGCACCAGAATCTCGGGCGATGCGCCGACGACGTGGAAATCGCCGAAATCATAGTAGTACATGTACGGCGACGGGTTGATCGACCGCAGCGCGCGGTACAGCGACAGCGGCGAATGCGGGAACGGCTTGCGCAGGCACTGGCTGATCTGGACCTGCATCAGATCGCCGGCGGCAATGTACTGCTTTGCGCGCTCGACCGCCGACAGGTAGTCGGACTTGGCGAAATCGCGCCGGATCTCGCTCTGGGACGCGACGGCCGGCTGCGGCGGCTGCGGCGCGCGCTCGAGCATCGCCTGCAGCTCGCGCAACCGCTTGCGGGCGCGCACGAACGCCTCGGGCTCGCCCGGGTCGGCGTACACGAGCAGGTACAGCTTGCCGGCGACGTTGTCGACGATCGCGAGCTCGTCGACCCGCAGCAGCAGCAGATCGGGCACGCCGATCGGATCGGGCTTGGTCGCCGGCCCCAGCCGCGGCTCGATGAAGCGCACCAGGTCGTAGCCGAAGTAGCCGGCGAGCCCGCCGCAGAAGCGCGGCAGCCCCGGCCGGGACGCGACGCGATAGCGGCCGCGGAACGCGCGCAGGAACTCCAGCGGATCGCCCTGCTCGCTGCACACGCGCTCGCCGTTGCGGAATTCGTCGATCCGGTCGGCGTGCGCGCGGATCGACGTCGTCGACGGCAGCCCGATGAACGAATAGCGGCCGAACCGCTCGCCGCCGACGACCGATTCGAGCAGGAACGAGTTCGCGCGGCGGTCGGGCTCCGTGAGCTTCAGGTACAGCCCCAGCGGCGTGTCCAGATCCGCCAGGCACTCGGCCAGCAACGGAATCCGGTTGTAGCCCTGCGCAGCCAGCGACTTGAATTCGATCTCGGTCATGAGGCGAGCGGCTCCTGCGGGTCGATCAGCGCCGCGGCCTCGAGAAGCGAGTCGACCAGGGCGTCGGCGTCGAGCGTGTCGGGGTCGCGTCCTTCGTTGTAGCCGTAGCGTACCGCGATCACCGGCATGCCGGCGGCCCGCGCGGCGGCCACGTCGTTGCTCGAATCGCCGATCACGACGACGCATTCGGCCGGCAGCGCGAAGCGCTGCGCGACGTGCAGCATCGGCAGCGGATCGGGCTTGCGGCGTCCGACCGCATCGGCAGTCACGATCAGATCGAACTGGCGGTCCAGGGCCCATCGCTGCAACAGCGGCCAGGTGAAGTCGCCGGGCTTGTTCGTCACGCACGCCAGTCGCAGCCGCATGTCGCGCAGCGCCTGCAGGCCTGCCAAGGCGCCCGGGTACGGCTGCGCATGGCGGCCGTTCTCGACCGCGTAGTGGCGCGCGAACGCATCTCTGGCCGCAGCGAACCCGCGGGGCTCGAGCGTGCCGTCCAGCGAATCGGTCATCGCCCGGTGCACGAGCACGTCGAGCCCCTTGCCGACGAACTGCTCGATCCGTTCACGCGGCAGCGGCGGCAGCCCCGCATCGGCGCGCATCGCGTTCGCGGCGGCCGCCAGATCGGCCGCCGTATCGAGCATCGTCCCGTCGAGGTCCACGATGGCCGCGCGCGCCGGCAGCCGGCGTCGCTGAGAGCTGGCCGCGCTCAAGCGCGCGGCGCCGGCGCGCCGCTGCGCGCAACGGCATCGCGCAGCCGGCCGATCACGCCCCGATAGCCCCCGTCCGGGTCGGGTGCACTGAAGATTGCCGAGC
>DATLGW010000531.1:0-1928 GCA_035540315.1 Burkholderiaceae bacterium
CCAGCGCAAGGATTCGTGCTCCAAGGGGCTGCGCGAGAAGCCCGGTCCCGACGGCAACCCTCGCTACAAGCACTCGGCGCTCGGGGCGCGGCTGGCCGGCTGCCCGCTCGAGCAGCGGATCTCCGAGTTCCATGCGATCAAGCGCGACGGACTGGCGGTCGCGTCGCTCGCGATGATCGTCATCGACAATCCGCTGTGCGCTGCGACCGGCCACCGGATCTGCAACGACTGCATGAAGGCGTGCATCTATCAGAAGCAGACGCCGGTGGACATTCCGCAAGCCGAGACGCGAACCCTGAAGGACGTGCTCGAGCTGCCGTGGGGGTTCGAGATCTATTCGCTGCTGACCCGCTGGAACCCGCTGAACCTGCGCCGGCCGCTGCCGCTGCCCGAGTCCGGCTACAAGGTGCTGGTCGTCGGGATGGGGCCCGCCGGATTCACGCTCGCGCACCACTTGATCAACGACGGGCATGCGGTCTTCGCGATCGACGGGCTGAAGATCGAGCCGTTGCCGGCATCGCTGTCGGGAGTGACTGCCGAAGGCGAGCGCGCCGCGTTCGAGCCGGTCCAATGGGTGGACTCGCTGGTCGAGGACCTGCAGGCGCGGGTGATGGCCGGCTTCGGCGGCGTCGCCGAATACGGGATCACCGTGCGCTGGGACAAGAACTTCCTGAAGATCGCACGGCTGCTGCTGGAGCGCCGCACGCTGTTCGCGATGACGGGCGGCGTGCGCTTCGGCGGCACGCTGTCGCTCGACGACGCGTGGTCGATTGGTTTCGATCACGTTGCGCTCGCGATGGGTGCCGGCAAGCCGACGACGCTGGAGATACCGAACGGGCTGGCGCGCGGAGTCCGCACCGCGAGCGATTTCCTGATGGCGCTGCAGCTCACCGGTGCAGCCAAGGCCGATTCGATCGCGAACATGCAGTTGCGCCTGCCGGTGGTGATCATTGGCGGCGGGTTGACCGCGATCGACACCGCGACCGAATCGCTCGCGTACTACGTGGTGCAGGTCGAGAAGTTCCTGGACCGCCATCAGACGCTGTGCCGCCTGCTCGGCGAGCCGGCGGCGATCGCGAGCTGGAGCGACGAGGAACGTGCGACCGCCGACGAGTTCCTCGCGCATGCGCGCGCGATCCGCGCCGAGCGCGACGCGGCCGAGCGCGAAGGCCGTCCGGCCCGGCTGGCCGAGCTGCTTCAGCGCTGGGGCGGCGTGACGATCGCCTACCGCAAGCGCCTGGTCGACAGCCCGTCGTACACGCTGAATCACGAGGAAGTCGAGAAGGCGCTCGAGGAAGGAATTCGCTTTGCCGAATGCCTGGCGCCGGCGCGAATCGACGTCGATGCCGCCGGTGCAGTGCGATCGATCGCGCTGGCGCGACAGGCGCTGGGCGCCGACGGGCGCTGGCACGACGCGGGCGAACTCGAGCTGCGGGCGCGCACCGTGTTCATCGCCGCGGGGACCCAGCCGAATACCGTGCTCGCGCGCGAGGATCCGACGCATTTCGCGCTCGACGGAAAATACTTCCGCGCTGTCACCGAGGACGGCGCCCCGGTGAGACCCGAGGCCGCGACGTCCAAGCCGGCCGAGCCGCGGGTGCTGCTTGCGCGTTGCGACGACGACCGTTTCGTATCGTTCTTCGGCGATCAGCACCCGAGCTACTTCGGCAACGTCGTCAAGGCAATGGGATCGGCCAAGCAGGGCTATCCGACGATCTCGCGCGTGCTGCACCGGCGCGCGGCGACGCCACGGCCGGTGGCGCAGCTGCAGCGCGATTTCCACCAGCGGCTGCGCCCGCGGATCGTTGCGGTCGTTCCATTGACGCCGACGATCGTCGAGGTGATCGTGCGCGCGCCGCAAGCGGCATCGCGGTTCGAGCCCGGTCAGTTCTACCGGCTGCAGAACTTCGAAACGCTGGCGCCGGCAG
>DATLGW010000532.1:0-2999 GCA_035540315.1 Burkholderiaceae bacterium
TGGACCCCGGCCAGATACAGTCCCTGCGGCGCATGAGTGGCCGCGGCCAGCGTGCGATCGCGGCGCGACAGCAGCTCGCCCGCCCATTGCGGCGGCCGCCGCCCCGACCCGATCTGCAGCAGCGTGCCCACGAGGTTGCGCACCATGTGGTGCAGGAACGCGTTGGCCGTGATGGTCACGACCACGAACTCCCCCAGCGCCTGCACGTCGAGCCGCTGCACGGTGCGCACCGGACTGGGCGCCTGGCATTCGGCCGAGCGGAACGACGTGAAGTCGTGGGTTCCCACCAGTTGCGACGCCGCCTGCCGCATCGGTTCGAGCGCCAGCGGGCGGAACTCCCACGCTGCCCGATGCAGCCAGAGCGGGTGGCGGGTCGCGCCGCAGTAGATCAGGTAACGGTAGCTGCGCGCGCGGGCGCTGAAGCGGGCATCGAACGTCTGCGGCACCTCGCGCGCCCAACTCACCGCGATGTCCGGCGGCAGCCGCGCGTTCGTTCCCCTGACCCAGGCATGAAGCGGCCGCACCGCGTCGGTATCGAAATGCACGACCTGCATCAGCGCATGCACGCCGGCGTCGGTCCGGCCGGCGCAGACCGCGCGAACGCGCTCCCCCGCAAGCGCATGAAGCGCTGCCTCGAGCCGATCCTGGATCGCCTCGCCGCTCGGCTGCGTCTGCCACCCGGGATACGCAGTTCCGTCGTAGGCGAGGCCGAGCGCGAATCTCAATGCCGCAATCGCAGCGCGCCCGGCGCAATCGGCGCCGGACCGCTACGCAGGCTCAGGCCATCTTCGACAGCATCGCGCGCGCCTTCTGCTGCTGGGCACTGTCGCCGCCCTTGAGAACTTCCTGCAGCAGCTCGCGGGCACCTTCCTTGTCGCCGATTTCCTCGTATGCCGAAGCCAGGTCGAGCTTGGTCGCCATCTCCTGCCAACGGCCGCCGGCGGCGGTGGCGGTCGCGGTTTCGATGTTCGCGCTCGCCGGCTCGAGATCGAGACTGATCGGTGACAAGTCGATGCTCGGTGCATCGGGCAGCGGCGCCGCTCCGAGCCGGTCGAACGCCGGAATGTCGAGACGGAACTCGCCGATCTCCGACTCCGAGGCATCCGCCCGCGCGCCCGAGCCTTCGCCGGCATCCAGGTCGAGCGACGGCAGCTCGACGCGTGCCGCCAGGTTCGATCCAAGCTCGTCGGCATGCGCGTTGTCTTCGGCGCCGAGGCCCAGGTCGAAATCGAGCGACTGCATCTCGTCGACCGCAGCGGCCGCCGATGCGCGCGGCGCTGCATCGGAGGCGGGACGGGTGTTGCTGAATCCGCGCGGCTCGTCCAGCGTCAGGTCGAGGCCGGGGATTCCGCCGTCGCCTGTCGCATGGCCCGACTCGCTGTCGGCGCCACGCGCGCTCGGCCGTTCTTGCGTCGGGTGATCGAGCCGCGGTTCGAACGCGAGATCCCCGAACGAGTCGGATGCCGCCCGCGATTCGTCGCGGTCGGAGCTTCCGGGGAGCAGGCTCGCGCCGGCGCCCGCCGCCGCGGCACCGGCGATCGCCGCACCGCTGCGGGTCACCGGCGAATCGCCACCGGCCGGCTGTTGCTGCGCATCGCCGAACGGCGGCACGTCGCGACCGGAGTACAGCGGGTTCGAAGGATCGACCGACAGCCCGAGCGTGACCACTTTCGGCCACTCTTCGTTCTGTCCGCCGGTGGTCTCGTACATCTCCCGCGCAACGCTCTCGAAGGCTTTCGCGTCCTTGCGGCCCGAGTAGATCTCGAGCAGCTTCAACCGAATGGCCTGCCGATCGGGCTGGCGCTTCAGCGCCTCCTTCAGAATCTCCTCGGCCTGCGCCTCGCGTCCGTAGGCGATGTACACGTCGGCTTCGGCGATCGGATCGACCTCCGTCGTGTGCATCTCCGACGCGGGGTCGCGCGCGCTCGGCGGGAACACCGTGTTGCTGGTGTCGACGCTGGTGCCGCCGGTGGATCCGAACAGCGAGTTCGCCGTGAACGCGTCGGCAGCGATCAGGCTGTCCTCGAACTTTTCGACGCGGCGCCGACGGCGCATCGCATACAGCCCGTAGCCCGCGCCCAGCAGCACGACGCCGCCCAGCGCCGGCAGCAACAGCGGGTTCTCCATCGCGTCATCGAGGAAGCCGCGATCGGCGACGATCGGAGCTGCCGGCGCCGTCGGCGCCGGGGCGGCCGCAACCGGCGACGGCGCAGCCGGAGCCTGCGGTGCCGCAGGTGCCTGCGGCGCCGCGGGTGGCAGCGGTGCCGACGGAGCTTGCGGCGCAGCCGCCACCGGTGCCGGCGCCGCAGGTACTGCAGGCGCCGCAGGTGCGGTCGCGGCACCTGGCGCCCCTGCCGGCGGTGCCGCGGCGCGGCCCGCATCGGCCGCCGGTGCAGTCGCCGGCGGCTTGACCGGCGCAGCGGGTTGCGGCGCGGCCGCGCCGACCTGGCCGGTCACGGTGCGGCCTGCCAGCTTCGCTTCGTCGAGCTGCCGCTGCAGATCGGCGATGGATCGATTCTTCAGCTCGAGCAGCCGCTGCAGGTCGGCGACGTTGCGCTCGAGCTCGCCGACGCGCGATTGCGCCTCGCGCATCGCCGCCTCGCGCGCCACGGCCTGCTCGGCCTCGGTGCCGCGGACGGTACCGACGCCGCCGGCAGTGCCCGGCGCCGCGGGGCCCGCCGCATCGGCTGCGCGCGACAGGCGCAGCTGGTCGCGGTTGGCCGCGGTTGCCGACCGATCGTCGACTCGCGCCTCGATTGCGCCGGCGGCAGTCTGCCCCGGACGCGGCGCACCGACGGCGCGCGGCGCACTCGCCAGGCGATCGCGCAGCGCGGCGAAATTCTGGATCGCGACGCGCACCTCGCGGGTGGCCTCGCTCGGATCGACGGCCGCGATCGTCGCGCGATCCGGAATCGTCAGCGACGCGCCTTCGCGGACCAGATTCAGGTCGCCGATGAACGCATTCGGATTGGCGCGATAGATCGCGATCATCGTCTGAT
>DATLGW010000533.1:0-3832 GCA_035540315.1 Burkholderiaceae bacterium
GCCGCGCGCGTCAGACGCGCTCGCTGCCACGTTTGCCAAGCAAACCTCCAGGCATCAGGAACAGCACCGCGAGGATGATCACGAACGCGATCGCGTCCTTGTACGCCGACGACACGAAGCCGGCGCCGAGCGCCTCGAGCAGCCCGAGCGCGAGCCCGCCGACGATCGCGCCGGCGAAGCTGCCGAGTCCGCCGAGCATTGCCGCGGCGAATCCCTTCAGGCCCAGCATGATTCCGGCGTCGTACGACGTGAACGTGATCGGCGCAGTCAGCACGCCGCCGAGCGCTCCCAGCGCCGCCGCGAGCGCGAAGCTCGCGAGCAGCACCGCGCGGGTGTTCACGCCGATCAGCTGCGCGGCCAGCCGGTTGTACGAGGTCGCACGCATCGCCTTGCCGGCGAGCGTGCCGCCGAAGAACCAGGTCAGCGCGGCCACCGCGATCGCAGTGCCGCCGAGCACCCACAGGCTCTGCGGCACGATCGTGGCGCCCAGGATCTCGATCGGCTGATCGCCCGAAAACGACGGCAGTGGATGGATCCGCTTGTCCCACACCAGCTGCGCGAGTCCGCGCAGGAACAGCGCCGCGCCGATCGTGATGATGATCAGCGTCACCGTGTCGGCGTTGCGCGCCGGTTCGATCGCCAGCTTCTCGAGCAGCGCGCCGACGGCGACCGCCGCGAACACGGCCAGCGGCACGGCGACCGCCAGCGGCAGGCCGAGCGCGACCAGCGAGACCGCACTCATGCCGCCGATCATCACGAACTCGCCTTGCGCGAAGTTGATCGCGCGGCTGGCGTTGTAGATGATCGAGAAGCCGAGCGCGACCAGCGCGTAGATCGCGCCGGCGGTCACGCCGGCGGCGACGTACTGGGCCCATTGCCCGTGCATTCGTGTCGCCTCCTCGTCGGCGGCGCTCGCGCGGCCGCCGTGCCCGGTCAGTGGCGCGCGTTGACCAGCGTCCACGTGCCGTTGCGGATCTCCAGCATCCGGAACGCGGAGAGGTCGAGCCCCATGTGGTCGGTCGAACTCATGTTGACGATGCCGCCGGTGCCCACGTAGCCGCGGGTGGCCTCGATCGCATCGCGCACCTTCGCCTTGTCGGTCGTGCCGGCGCGCTTGATTGCATCGACGACGATTTTCAGGCCGTCGTACGCATGCCCGCCGAACGTCGACACGTCGGCGTTGTAGCGCTGCTCGTACGCGCGCCTGTACCCGGTGACGACCGGTTTCTGCGGATCGTCGTTCGGCAGCAAATCGGCGACCAGCAGTGCGGCCGCGGGCAGTCGTACGCCTTCGGCGGCAGCGCCGGCGAGCTTGATGAACTCCTTCGACGCGACCCCGTGCGACTGGTACAGCGGTGCGGTCAGGCCGATCTGCCGGTAGTTGCGGGTGACGATCGCGGGGCCCTGGCCGAAGCCGGCGTTGAGCACCGCCTGCGCACCGCTGGCGCGGATCTTCGTCAGCTGCGGCGTCATGTCGGTGTCGTTCGCGCCGTAGGTTTCATCGGCGACGATCTCGACCTTGTGCGCCGGCGCGACTTTCAGGCACTCGCCGCGCATCGACCGGTCGAAGCCGCCGGTGCCCGAGATCAGCGCGACCTTCGACAGGCCGCGCTGGCGGATGTCCTCGAAGATC
This sequence comes from Burkholderiaceae bacterium, assembly GCA_035540315.1. GTDB lineage: Bacteria > Pseudomonadota > Gammaproteobacteria > Burkholderiales > Burkholderiaceae_E > DATLGW01. The sequence goes on from DATLGW010000533.1 coordinate 1,634, forward strand.
TTGTCGCAGGCCATCCGGTCGGTGTGCGGCGTCTTGAACACCCACTTCTTGACCGGCTCGACGATGACGACCGCGCCGGCCAGCGACACGAACGGCACCTGCGCCTGCTCGACCAGCGGCACCGCGGCCATCGTCGTGCCCGTGGTCGTGCCGCCGACGATCACGTCGACTCGGTCCTGCTCGATCAGCCGCTTGGCGAACGTGCGCGCCTTCTCGGCGTCGCCGCCGTCGTCGTAGGCATGCAGCTGCAGCCGCCGGCCGAGCACGCCGCCATCGGCATTGATCCGCTCCACGTACAGCTCGAGCGTCTTCAACTCGGGGTCGCCGAGGAATGCCGCCGGACCGGTCGTCGACAGGAACGCGCCGATGCGAATCGGCTCCTGTTGGGCGATCGCAGGCGTACCCGCAGTCGCTGCCGCGAATGCCGCCGCTGCCAGCCAGAACGTCTTCGAAGCCATGACTCCTCCTTGCGGATTTCGTGCAGTCCGTCGGCGCACCGGCGCCGAGCGATGCTGCACGGGCGTGGTGTGATAATCTGGAGTCACGCTACCGATTTGATTTCGCCCCGCCTTTGATCTGCGTCAGAACTTCTTGACAAAGTCGTCCGAGTCGACCGCCGATTCCGCGCTGCTGATCCGAAAGGCTGCGCCGCGCGATCTGCCGCAGATCGTCGCGATCGACGCGCTGGTCACCGGAATCGAGAAACGCGAGTACTGGCGCGAGATGCTGCGGCGCTTCGCACGCCGGGATTCGCGGCGCCAGTTCCTGGTCGCCGCCGGCAGCGCCGGCGTCGCCGGCTTCGCGATCGGCGAAGTGCGCGACTGGGAGTTCGGCGCACCGCCGTGCGGCTGGGTGTTCGCGATCGACGTGCATCCGCAGCTGCGGCTGCATGGCGTTGGCACGCGGCTGCTGCAGGCGATCTGCGACGGCTTCGCTCGCGCCGGCGTCACCAGGGTGCGAACGCTGCTCGACCGCGACGATCCGCTGGTGCTGTCGTTCTTTCGCAGCCAGGGCATGATGGCGGCCCCGCTGATCCCGCTGGAGATGGAACTGCCGGCCGCGGCTGCCGAAGCGCGCCGCCGATGAAACTGCAGCGCAATGCCCGGCTCGCGCTGTACGCGGTGCTCGAATTCGCGCAGCAGCCCGACCGGCAGCTGGCGACTGCGTCGATCGCGCAGACGTACGACGTGTCGGCGCATCATCTGGCGAAGGTGCTCGCGCGGCTGGCGCAGCACGGCATCGTCGAGTCGGTGCGCGGCGCCAGCGGCGGCTACCGGTTCAGCGGCAATGCGAAGCGGCTGACGCTGCTCGACGTCGTGGCGCTGTTCCAGGACGACGTCGCGCCCGGCCCGCAGCACGAACCCGGCGACGCGACGGCCGCCGGCCACGCGCTCGCGGCGGTGCTGTCGGAGATCGAGCACATCGAACGCGCAACGCTGAGCTCGATCACCGTCGCGACGATGCTGAAGCTGATCGAGCGAGCGCAACGCCGGCCGCGACCGCCGCCACGAACAGCGCGACGGTGACCGCATTCGCCGCGGCGCCGGCCGCGCGCAACGCCGCGTCACCCGCGACCCCGCCGCCGATTCGAACCGTCAGGCTCAGGTGCAATCCCGCCAGCGGCAGGTACAAGCCGCGGTGGAAAACGATCGGCACCGTCGTCACCGCGGGCAGGATCACCGGCGCGTGCGCGAACACCATCGAGAACACGAAGCCCAGCATCAGCGGATGCAGCGCGGCGTCGGCCGACAAGCCGGCGCCCGGATGCGAAGCCGTCAGCCAGATCGCGCCGCTCGCGGCCAGCCAGCCGTAGCCCGACAGCAGGCACACGGCGATGTAGCGCGTCAGACCCTGGCCGCGGATCGTGTGGCGCGCGATGTCGTTCGTCAGTCCCCAGGCCGCCGTCGCGACGGCGATCGCGCCCAGCGCACGCCAGCCGGACTCCGGCGGCACCGGCAGCGCGCCCAGCGCAGCCGCGGTGAGCGCCGCCGGCGCAGCGAGCCACCCGGCGATCAGCAGCACGAACGCGCGCCGCGCGCGCGGCGACGCCGGCCGCAGCCGCGTCAGCTCGAGCCGCTCGCCGGCGATCGTCAGCACCAGGAACGCGGCCCACCACGGGGTGGCGGCCGCCAGCGACCACGTCGCGACCCAGACCGCATTGCCGGCGAGCCAGGCGCCCGCGGCGATCGCGAGCGTCAG
>DATLGW010000534.1:0-1620 GCA_035540315.1 Burkholderiaceae bacterium
CCGCGACGGCCGCTATCCGGCGACCGCCGCCGAATTCGAGCTGCGCGGCCCCGAGTCGGCCGTCGCCGCGGCGCACGGCGCGCAGCCGCTGGTGGGCTGGCGACCGCAACACGGCTGGCAGCTGCTGGGCGACTGGCCGGCCGACGCGATCGAGTTGTTCGCGCTGTACCGGCCGCTGCTCGAGGTGCCGGCCGATACCGGTTACGTGGTCGCGCACCTCGGTCAGAGCATCGACGGCCGCATCGCGACCCGCAGCGGCGATTCGCGGTACGTGACCGGGCCGCAGAACCTGATTCACCTGCACCGGATGCGGGCGCTGTCGGATGCGATCGTCGTCGGCGCCCGCACCGTCGAGTCCGACGATCCGCAATTGACGACGCGGCTGGTCCCCGGCCGCAGCCCGGTGCGGGTCATCATCGATCCGTCGTCCCGGCTGCGCGCCGACCGGCGGGTGTTCCGGGACGGTCAGGCGCCGACGCTGCTGGTGCGCGCGGCCGGCGCCGACGCCGCAGGGGTGGTCGCAACGGTGCTGCCGGTGCCGTGTCGCGACGGGGTGCTGGATCTGCCGGCGCTGATCGCGGCGCTGCATCTGCGCGGGCTGCGCGTCGTTTTCGTCGAAGGCGGCGGCGTGACCGTGTCGGCGTTCGTCGAGCAGGACTGCCTGGACCGGTTGCAGATCGCGATCGCGCCGGTGATCATCGGCGCCGGCCGCGACGGACTGCGCTTGCCGGCACCGGCGACGATGCGCGACTGCGCGCGTCCGCGCCACCGCGTGTTCCGGATGGGCGACGACGTGCTGTGGGACTTCGAGCTGCGCAGCTCAATCCAGGCTGCCGAAGACGTCGCGGTGACCGACCCGCAGCCGGCTTTCACCGCGCTGCAGCGCCGCCCGCCGGCGGGCTGACCAGCGGGCGAAGCGCAACGCGTGCTCTGGCGCCGCCTCGGCCGCCGCGACCGCGACGCCGTCGATCATTCGCTGCTGCAGCCGCGCGTGCGCCGAGTCGAGCCGCCAGTCGCTGCGTTGCTGCGCGACGCGATAGCCGCTGGCGTCGAGCAGCTCGGCGGCACGCTGCGCGGCCGCAGCGCCGAGCGCAGCGCCGAATCCCTTGTCGCTGCGCTGATGCGCGGCGAATGCGGCGGCGACCGCGGCATCGTCGTCGTCGCCCGGTTCCCACTCGAGCGTGCCGTCGAAGCAAAGCGCGAACAGCACCGGCGCGCGCAGTTCGCGGCAGCGCGCGATCAGCGACTCGAGCCATGATGCCGACACCAGGTCGAGCAGCGCCGAGGCGGTCACCAGGCCCGCGTTCGCAGGCACCGCATCGGGCGCAAGCGCCGCGCGATCGCCGACCCGCTGCGCAAGATCGGCCGCCACCCGCTCGATCCGCACCGCGCGGTCGTGTCGGTGCAGCAGGACGGCGGCTCGAGTTCCCGGCGCGCTGCGGTCGCGATCGCAGACGAACCCATGTCGATCGGCCCAGCCGCGCATCGATCGCGCCAGCTGTGCGAGCAGCCGCGGGTCGTGGTCGACGGCACGCCAGCGTTGCTGCGGCCCGCACAGCGGAATCAGGTAGCGCAGGTTCGCGCCGGTGCCCGCGCCCAGATCGGCGGCGAGCGGCGGCT
>DATLGW010000535.1:0-3177 GCA_035540315.1 Burkholderiaceae bacterium
ATGTGCCGCGGCGCCAATGCAGCGAGCGCGCGCAAACGCGCGCCGATCATCTCGAGCGCATGCGCATGCTGCAACGCGTGCGGATGCGCATCGAATGGACGCTCGCGCGCCGGGACGGCGGGCGCCCGCTGTGCGGTCGACGGCCCGGCAGCATCGTCGGCGGGGACGAGCGACGCAGCCCCGCCCGCGCGGGGATCCTGTCCGACGATTCCGACGACGACCGAATGCGGCCCGCGCCCGGCGCGAATGCTGCCGACGACCTCGAGGCGCTGCGCATCGATGATGCTGACGCTGTCGGACAGGCCGTCGGCGGTGTAGATCGTGCGGCCGTCTGGCGACACGGTCACGCCCCACGGCCGCCGCCCCATCCGCTCGCGCACGGTCCTGATCAGCGACAGCGTGCGCGTGTCGATCACGTAGATCGCGTTCGTGCCGCCGCCGGCGACATACAGCCGCTCGCCGTCCGGCGACAACGCGACCTCGACCAGCCGGCTGTCGAGCCCGAGCGGGATCGTCGCGATCACCTTGTGCTGCGCAACGTCGACGACGCTGACCGTGCCGCCGATCTCGGCCGACACGTACGCGCGCTGGCCGTCGGCGGAGAACGCGACGTCGCGCGGACGGTTGCCGACCAGGAAGTGTCGCAGCGTACGCCGCTGCCGCGCATCGATCACGCTGACCGAATGGCTGGTCTCGCCGGTCACGTAGACGACGCTGCCGTCCGGATGAATCGCGACGCCTTCGGGCTCGATTCCGGTGCGAAAACTGCCGATCAGCTCGCCGGTCGCCAGGTCGTAGCCCGTCGCCTGCGCCGCATTCTCGTTCGCCGCCCACAGCTGTCGGCCGTCGCGGCTGATCGCGAGCCGCTCGGGATTCGAGCCGACCCAGAAATCGGCGACGATCCGATTGCTGGCGACGTCGATCGCGACGATGCGGTCTTGCGGACGCTCGAGCTTCGGGTCGAAGTCGCTGACTGCGACATAGACGGTGCGTCCGTCGGGGCTGACGCGCATGCCGCGCGGGCGCACTTCGCCGGCGCGCCCGCCGATGTGGACGGTGCCGATCGCGCTGCGAGTCCGAGGGTCGATGACCGTGATGTCGGCCCCGTACTCGTTGGATACGTAGACGCGATATCGCACGTCGGCGCCCGCGCCCGGCGCCGCGGCCGCGCACGGACTCGCAGCGGCGGACAGCGCCGACAGCGCGATGCCGGCCGCAAGCGCTGCGGCGGCCGGCGCGATCGCGGCAAGCACCCTGCGCGCGCGCGAGCCGCTGGATCTCATGCCCGATCCTGTGCGAGGATCCGGCATCGGCTGTCGCGCTGCCGCTCGCCGATCTGATCGAGCCGCTCCAGCGGGTCGGTGCCAGGCTGATGGATCGCCGGCAGCTCGCCTTCGAGCACCGCCAGGCCCGGACCGCTGCGCGCCGACGGCTGGATCCGCACCAGGTACAGCGGCTGGCGCAACTGGCGGTCCCATGGGCGGAACGACACGCCGATGCCCTTGTGCACGTCGAACACCACGCCCGGCTTCGCCAGATGCTGCGCAAGCGCTGCGCCATCGAGCGTGCCGGCGCCGGTTGCCGCTTCGGACAGGATCTTCATTGCCTGGTAGGCGGCCCATGCGGGCGCGTCCATCGCGGCGCCCCAACGCCGGTGGAACCGGTCGTTGAGCTCGCGCGCGCCGTAGCGGTCCAGGCTGTGCTCCCACAGCACGACCCGGCGGCCGGTCGCAAACGCGGGCGCACGCGTTCGGACTTGGTCGAAGAAGGCGCGCGTCTGCGCGACCGGGTCCGGCAGCCCGGTCACCGGCACTTCGATTCCGGCCGCAGCGAGCTGCTCGAACAGATCGAGCTGCGCGTGCCAAGGCAGCAGCGCCACCAGCAGTTGCGGCTGCTCGCGGGCGATCGCAGCGGCGACTGCATCGAAGCGCGAGTCGCCGGCCGTCGGCGTCACTTGCCCGACTTCGCGCAACCCCCAGTGGCGGTGCCGGATCGTCGCCCGCGCGCGTGCGAGCAGCGCCTGCCCTGCGGCATCGTCGTGCGCCACCAGCAACCAGCGGCGCAGGCCGGCGCGGACGAAGAATGCCGCGATGCTGTCGACGTACATCGCGGCGCTCGCCTCGACATGGAACATCTGGCGCGCGCACCCGTCGCTGCGCAATCGATCGTCGGACGAGCCGATGTTCATGAACAGCGCGCCCCGCTCTGCCGCGACGTCGCGCAGCGCGGACGCCTGATCGGACAGGCCGCCGATCAGCGCGAACACGCGCTCGGTCGCCATCAGCCGCTGCGCAGCGCGCCGCGCGGCATCGGCCGTCGGCGCGCTCGCGAGCCGCAGCTCGACCCGGTGACCGAACAGCTGCGCGTTGAAGTCGTGCTCCTCGGCACCGAGCACCGCGCCGCGCCGCGCGGCTTCGGCCGCGATCGCTGCGTTGTCGGTGAATGCGACGGCCTGCCCGACCGCCAGCGGCAGCACTGCGCCGATCCGCAGCGTCAGCCCCGGCTGGGCTCGAATGCGCAGCGCCGGCGCAGCGGCCATCAGCGATCCCGTCGCGCAGGCCGTCAGCAGCCGGCGTCGATTCATCGCCCGGTGCCTCCGCCGGCCGGGCGATCGGCAGCCGTCGGTTGCGCGCGGGCGCCCGGTTCCGTCGGCGCAGTCGGCGTCGGCCGAGGCAGATCGAGCAGCGGCACGCGGTATTCGGCAAGCAGCGACCGGATCTCGCCCCAGCGCGCCGCCAACGCGACGTTCAGCCGATCGCGCAGCGCCTCGTCTCCCGGCCGCACGCCGATCGCGATCGGAAACACCATCGGCAGGAACGGAAGATCGAACTCCGGCTGCACCGGCGTGACCGTCAACGGCACCGATTGCAGGCTTGCGAAATATCCGGCCACCGGACCCCACAGGATCCCGACGTCGGCGTTGCCGGCGGCGACCTGCACGACCGGCGCGGCCAACGCTGCGGTTGCGGCGCCGTCGCGCACCAGCCGCAGCTGCCGGTCGACCAGACCGCGGTTCGCGAGCGCCAGCGCCGGCGGGCTCGCTGCGCGCGCGGCCTGATCGACGACGACGCGCAGCCCGCGCAGCGCATCGTCGTCGAACGACTCGATTCGCACGGCTGCGTCGGCGCGCTGCAGGAAAACGAAGCTGCTGCGGTAGTACGCATAGGTCGCCAGGAA
>DATLGW010000536.1:0-1769 GCA_035540315.1 Burkholderiaceae bacterium
GTGCCGACGACTTCGGCCGCACCGAGCTGGCGTGCAAGCGCGATCGCGATTCGCCCGACGCTGGTCGTTGCGCCGAGCACGGCCACTGCGTCGCCGCGCTGCAGCCGGCCGCTGCCCGTGAGCGCGTCATGGGCGGTACACACCGCAAGCGGCAGCGAGGCCGCCTGCACCCAGTCGAGCGCCGGCGGCACGCGCCATGCCAGCCCGGCCGGCATCGCGACGCGCTCGGCATACGCCCCCGGCGTGAGCCCCGCAACTCGGTCGCCGATCGCGAATCCGTCGACCCCTGCGCCGAGTCCGACCACTTCGCCGGCCGCCTCGATTCCCGGAATCGGCGGCCGCTCGCGCGCCGGAAACGACTGGAAGTGATCGGGGCGAAGCAGCAGATCGGCTCGGTTGACGCCGATCGCGCGCACCGCAACCAGCAACTCGCCTGGCGCCGGCAGCGGCTCGGGCGCCTGCCCGACGACGAGCCGCGGTTTGCCTTCTACGAGATCGACTTGCGCCGCCTTCATGCCTGTCCTCCACGATAACTGCCTGGAGATCGTATCCGAACTGCCGCCGAACGCGGTCGCGACTGCGAGCGAAGCGGTGCGGCCTAGAATCGGGGTGCCGCAATGCGGGGAGGCACAACGATGTTCGTGACGATCGGGGAGCGCCGCGTTCATGCCGTCGCGTTCGGGCCGAGATCGCTGCCGCTGGTCGCGATGGCCGGATCGATCGGCAGCTGGGAGATCTGGCAGCAGCCGATGGAGTTGCTGAGCTCGCGATTTCGGGTCGTCGCGATCGATCACGACGGGGTGGGGGAGACGAAGGTCGCTAGCGTCGACGCGATCTGCTTCGAGCAACTGGTGGAAACCTTGCTGTCGACGCTGGACGCGCTCGAAATCGACGACTGCGTGCTTGCGGGCGACTCCAACAATGTGGCGGTCGCGCTCGAGGCAGCGCTGCGGCAGCCTTCGCGCTTTCGCGGTCTGGTGCTGGTGAGCGGAGCGGCATGGGGCTTCGATCGTCCGGACGTGCGGCGCTTCATCGGTGCGCTGCGCGCGGACTTTCCGAATACTGTCGACGCATTCGCCAAGCGTTGTCTACCCGAGGATCGCGAGGGTCACCTGCAGCGATGGCTTTCCGACATCATTCACCGTACCGGCTGCGATGCGTGCTGCCGCCTGATCGAAGCCTACTTCGGCATCGACCTTCGCGAGCGCTTGCACGAAATCGAGGTGCCGACCCTCGTGATCCATGGTGCGCTCGATCGGCTGCACCCGGATGCGGGCGCCGACGCGCAGCGGCTGACAGCGGCATTGCCGAACGCCCGGCTCGAGGTCCTTGATCAGGCAGGGCATGTGCCGACGCTATCGCAGCCGGAGCAGGTCGCCGAGTGGATCGAGGCGCTGATGCGGCAGGTGGAGCGTCAGGTTTAGCGGCGATGGCTGAGCATTTGCATCCCTGGGAGGCCGAAGGGTGTGCGCACGCGGTGCGGTCAGTGACCGAGCCACTTGCCGTACTCGGCCAGGAAGTCGCGGATCAGCCAGTCGCGGTCGACCGCTGACATCGGAATTGTCCGGCTGAGGCCGCCGCGGACGACGATTTCGACCAACGGCTCCTCGTAGCTCGCCGGGCCGCTCGTCTGCGCAAGCGAGAACGACGGCCGCTGCGCGGCTCGCCCGCGCACCCAATAAACGAACTCCTCGCGCCCTTGCGCCAGGACCGCGAGCGACGCGTGATACCCGTGGCGGTCGATGCGCGCGAGCCGTCCGTGCTTCGTC
>DATLGW010000537.1:0-3022 GCA_035540315.1 Burkholderiaceae bacterium
GCGAAAACGGCTTTCGGTCGTGCGCGGATCAGGTCGAGGACGCGCACCTGCGCGAGGTGTTCCGACGCGGGGCCGAGCGCTGCGAGCAGGCGGCCGACGAGCTCGAAGCGCTGGTGCGCGCCCGCGGCGAGACGCCGCAGCACGGCGGTACCGTCAGCGGCGCGCTGCACCGCGGCTGGCTGAACCTTCGCACTGCGCTGGGCAGCAACGACAACCACGCGGTGCTCGAGGAGTGCGAGCGCGGCGAGGACTACGCGGTCGACCAGTACCGCGAAGCGCTCGAGCAGCCGCTGCCGCCGGACGTGCGAGCGGTCGTCGAGCGTCAGTATCGCGGCGCGATCGCGAACCACGACCAGGTCCGCGCGCTGCGCGATCGTTACCCGCACGCCGGCTGACCCAGACCCGGCGGCGCCGGCGCGACCAAACGCGCCGTATGATGCGCAGCGGGAACCGGGCGAGCGGAGGGTCCAGTGGGCGAACGATCGGCGGGGCAGCCTGGCGCGCGTGCGGCGCTGCAGGGTCAGGTCGCGTGGGTGACCGGCGGCGGCACCGGAATCGGTTTGGCGGCAGCCGCGGCGATCGGCAGCGAAGGCGCGCGGATCGCGCTGTCGGGCCGGCGCCCGCGTGAGCTCTCCGACGGGGCAGCCAAGCTGCGCGAGCGCGGCATCGAGGCGCTCGCGGTGAGCGCCGACGTGGCCGACGCCGAATCGGTCGCGACAGCGCATGCGCAGATCGCGGATGCGCTCGGACCGGTTGCGGCGCTGGTCTGCTGCGCCGGCACGAACGTGCCGAACCGGATGTGGCCGGCGTTGACGCCGCAGGCGTTCGCCCACGTCGTCGCGATCAATCTCAACGGGGTGTCGTATTGCGTGCAGGCGGTCCTGCCCGGCATGCGCGCCGCCGGCGCGGGCGCGATCGTGGTGGTGTCGTCCTGGGCCGGCTGGGAGTACCTGTCGTTCGCCGGCGCGGCCTACGGCGCCAGCAAGACGGCGCTGTCGCCGCTGGTCAAGAGCCTGAACGATCAGGAAGGCCAGCACGGCATCCGGGCCTGTCACCTGTGTCCCGGCGAGGTCGCGACGCCGATCCTGCGGACCCGCCCGGTGCCGCCGCCGCCGCAGGATCTGGAACGGATGCTGACGCCCGAGGACGTCGGCGAGGCGATCCGCTGGGTCGTCGCCGCACCCGCGCACGTGTGCGTGAACGAACTGGTGATCAGCCCGACCTGGAACCGGATCTACGTCGGGGCACCGGATCTGCAGCGTCGCTGAGCGAGCCGGCGTCCACCTGCGATCCGCCTGCGGCGGACTGTGGCAGCGCAGCGGGCGCTCGCTTTCAATGCGCGGCTGCCGGGATCGCGCGACTCATCAGCGCCAGCCAGCCCGCCTCGTCGCGCGGCCAGCTGCGTTCGGGCAGCTCGTCGAGCCGGCGCAGGATCTGCACCAGGTGCCAGGTCGGCGGCGCGCCCAGCGGTGCGGGGCACTGCCGCCACAATGCGCGGATCACGTTCTCCGACACGGCGAAGTGGCGCGCGAGCGAGACGATCACCGCGCGGTCCTGTCCGGAGTCGATCGCCTGCTTCAGCCACGCGGGGGCTGCGGCGCCGGCCGGTTGCGGCGCGAGCCGCCGCAGATCGGACTGCACCTCGATCGCAGTCGGCTCGTCGTCGTCATCGAACGACGCCAGCGGATCGGCGCCGGCATCGAGAACGAGCGGCTCGGCGTCGATCAGCGCGTCGGCGAAGAACTGCGCGAACGCCGGCAGCCGCCCGAGCACGTAGCTGCGCGGCGCGGCGCGCCGCGGATCGAGCAGCAGCCAGTTGTAGCAGCCGGCATGCTTGCCGACCCGGCTGCGGCCCAGCTTGGCCAGCGTCACCGGATCGAGCGTGCCTTCGACGATCGACGCGACCCGCGTTTCGACCGCCATCTCGCGCAGGTCGATCGAGCGCAGTACCCGGCCGTACAGCTGCACGTCGATCAGCTCCTGCCGCAGCGCCTGGCGCAGCGCGCCGACGAACTCGGGATAGCGGTCGGCGCGGTCGAACAGGCTGCCGGCGACCTGCGGCTCGAGCCGGCGCTCGCGCGCGAGGTGCCGCGCCCAGTCGCGGCGGCGCCGCTCGACGATCGTCAGCATGTTGCGCGCAAGCACCCCGAACAGCACGTCCAGCGTCGGCGCGTCCGAGCGCGACGTGTCGTGCAGCCAGTGCGCGAGCGCCGCGACCAGCTCCTTCAGCGTCGAGTCGGTCAGCAGCCCGCGGAAGTCGTACAGGCGCTGCGCGGGGTCGACGCCGAGAAAGCGGATGTGGAGCCCCCAGTCGCGGGTCAAGCGCGAGAAGATCGGGTTCGTCATCAGCGACAGCCGCGAGGCCAGCGGCAGCAGCAGCACGAACAGCCGCCAATCCGACGACGGGTTGCGCCAGACCAGCGCGCGCGGCGTTCCGAGGTAGCCGTGCGCGCTATGCGCGAGCTCATGGCCGACCGAGGCGGCGTCGGCGAGTTCGGTATCGATCGGGTAGCCGTCGACGCGGATCGCCTCGAAATCCATCGGCGAGCGCTCGCCGCGTCAGTCGGATTTCTTCGCGATGAACAGCAGCGCGCCGCCCCCGCCCAGCAGCGCCGTGGCAATCAGACTGCGCGTGACCGACACCTGCCACATCGCCTCCAGACAGAACATCGAACCCGCCGTCAGCAGAATCCGTGCCGTCATCGCAGTGCGCTGGGAGGGGGACAGGTCGGCCATGGTGCTACCCGAGCGGGACACAGTTGCGTCGGAGTGGGTGGATCGTGCGCGCATGAATTGCAATGCTAAACGTACGCAGAAGCGTCTGCAGCGAAATTTAGTCGCCAACGGTGCGATTGCCCTGACGGACGCGGGTCCGATGCGGCGCATCCGCGCAACGGCTCGCCCGCCCGGGTCGGTCGGGGCAGCGGCGCGGCGAGCGCGCAGGCGCGGCGACGCATCGCGCCCGGCAAGCCGCGCCCCGCCCGCAACGGGGTCACCGGATCGACAACTGCAGACCGGACAG
>DATLGW010000538.1:0-4859 GCA_035540315.1 Burkholderiaceae bacterium
GTGCAGGCAGCGCAAGACGACGATCGGCGCGCGTGCCGATAGCATAACCGGTGACGGCGCTTGCGGCAGCCGCCAACGCAGTCCGGCTGCAATCGCTTTCATCCGAAGCGGCGGTTGCGGCGAAATCAATTCGCTTCAGCGCTGCGCCCGCGCTCGTTAGCATCGGCGCATGCCTGAAGCCGCCGTTTCGCGTTCCCGCGCCTCGCGTTCGCTCGCGCTGATCGTCGTCAGCGGCGGGCTGATCCTGTTCCTGTGCCTGGGCCAGCGACACAGCTTCGGACTGTTCCTCGCGCCGATGTCGACCGACATGGGCTGGGGCCGCGAGACGTTCTCGTTCGCGATCGCGCTGCAGAACCTGGTGTGGGGGCTCGCGCAGCCGTTCGCCGGCATGGCGGCCGATCGGCTCGGCGCGGTCCGGGTGCTGCTCGCCGGCGCGGTCTGTTATGCGGCGGGACTGGCGCTGATGCCGTACAGCACCGATGGATTGACGCTGGCGCTGTCGGCCGGCGTGCTGATCGGCGTCGGATTGAGCGGCACGGCGTTCGGCATCGTCTACGGCGCCGTGGGCCGGCTGGTGCCGCCGGCGTCGCGGGGCACCGCGCTCGGAATCGTCGGTGCGCTCGGCTCGTTCGGCCTGTTCGCGATGCTGCCGCTGAATCACCTGCTGATCGCGCAGCTCGGCTGGTCCGCGGCGCTGATCGCGCTGAGCGCGCTGTGCGCGCTGATGATCCCGCTTGCATTCGGCGTTCCCGATCGCGGCGGCGCCGCTGCCGGCGCCGGCCAGCAGTCGATGCCGGCCGCGCTGCGCGAAGCGTTCGGCCATTCGGGGTTCTGGCTGCTCACGGCGGGCTTCCTGACCTGCGGCTTTCAGCTCGCATTCATCGGCGTGCACCTGCCGGCGTTCCTGCAGGATCGCGGCCATGGACCGGAGGTCGCGGTGACGGCGCTGGCGGTGGTCGCATTGTTCAACGTCGCCGGCACCTACCTGTGCGGATACTACGGCGAGCGGCTCAGCCGCAAGCGTCTGCTCGCTGCGCTCTATCTGGTTCGCGGCGGCGCGATCGCGGCGTTCGCGCTGCTGCCGGTGTCCCCGGCGACGATCTATCCGTTCTGCGCGGTGATGGGCCTGCTGTGGCTGGGCACGGTGCCGCTGACGACCGGATTGATCGGAAAGATCTTCGGCATGCGCTACGTGTCGACGCTGTTCGGCTTCGTGTTCCTGAGCCACCAGATCGGCAGCTTCGCCGGCGTATGGCTCGGCGGCCATCTGTTCGACGCCACCGGGTCGTACGATCTCGCGTGGCTGGTCGCGGCCGCGCTCGGGCTGTTCGCTGCGGTCATGAACTGGCCGATCGACGACCGCGAGATCGTTCGGCCGCAGGTCGCTGCGGCATGACCCTGACGCCCCCCGCCAGCATCGTCGCCGCCGACGCGCCGCTGCGAACCAGACCCAGCAATTACCCGCCCGAATTCGCCGCGCGGATGGCCGGCCGCGAAAAGCGCCCGCTCGGGGACCTCTTCGGTCTGCGCAACTTCGGCGTGAACCTCACGCGGCTGCCGCCGGGCAGCACGTCGGCACTGCATCACCGCCACAGCCGCCAGGACGAGTTCATCTACGTGCTCGAGGGCCACCCGACGCTGTGCACCGACGCGGGCGAGCGTCTGCTCGGACCGGGCGAATGCGCCGGATTTCCGGCGGGCGGCACTGCGCACCATCTCGAGAACCGCGGCGACGCCGACGTCGTGTACCTGGAGATCGGCGATCGCACGCCCGGCGATGCCGTCGTCTACCCGCGCGACGACCTGCAGGCGCTGCTGGCAGCTGACGGGACCTGGCGGTTCACCCGCAAGGACGGAACGGCCTACTGAACGACCGCCGGCGCTCGCGTCGCCGCAACATTCGTTCCCGGTAGAATCGAGCTTCCGGGGACCGCGCAGACTCCCCGTTGCAAGACGCGCTCGCGTCCAAGCTCTGCCGACATCGGCCGACCTGTCGGAGACGAGCTTGCAGACGATTCGCCCACACCGCCGCGCGACGCTCGCGCTTTTGCTTCTGCCGCATGGCGTCGAACCGCACGCCGCCCGGGTGCTGGTCGCGCGCTCGCTGCGCGCGTTCGGCGACGGGTTCGTCGCAGTGCTGCTGCCGGCTTATCTGCTGGCGCTGGGCATGGGACAGCTCGAGGTCGGGCTGATCAGCACCGTCACGCTGATGGGCTCGGCCGTCGGCACGCTCGCCGTCGGCGCATTCGGGCATCGATTCGCGCAGCGCACGCTGTTCGCCGCGGCCGCCGCGATGATGGTCGCCAGCGGTGCCGGCTTCGCGACGCTCGGCTCGTTCTGGCCGCTGGCGATCATCGCGTTCTTCGGCACGATCAATCCGAGCTCGGGCGACGTCAGCGTGTTCCTGCCGCTGGAGCATGCACGGCTGGCGGCTGCATCGGACGAGCAGTCGCGCGCGGCGCTGTTCGCCCGCTACAGCCTGGCCGGCTACCTGTTCGGCGCGCTGGGCGCGCTCGCGGCGGTCGTGCCGGACTGGGCGGCCCGCGCGACAACGCTGGAGCCGCTCGATTCGATCCGCCTGATGTTCGCGGGTTACGCGCTGCTCGGGCTGGCCGTCTGGTGGCTGTACCGCGGCCGGGGCGCGGTACCGGCCGTGCCGGATCCGCCGCGGGCGCCGCTGCGCGAGTCGCGTTCGATCGTCGTGCGGCTCGCCGCCTTGTTCAGCGTCGACTCGTTCGCAGGCGGGCTCGTCGTGCAGTCGCTGATGGCGCTGTGGCTGTTCGAGCGTTTCGGGATGTCGCTCGCGCAGGCGGGCACGTTCTTCTTTTTCACCGGCCTGCTGAGCGCCGCATCGCAGCTGGCCGCGCCGCTGATCGCGCGGCGGATCGGGCTGCTGAACACGATGGTGTTCACGCACATCCCGGCGAACGTGTTCCTGATCCTCGCCGCATTCGCACCCGGACTGCCGTCGGCGCTGATCCTGCTGCTGTGCCGCAGCGCGCTGTCGCAGATGGACGTGCCCACGCGCAGCGCGTACGTGATGGCGGTGGTCGCGCCCGGCGAGCGCGCAGCGGCCGCGAGCTTCACCGCCGTGCCGCGCAGCCTTGCGTCGGCAGCCAGTCCCGCGCTGGCCGGCGCGATGTTCGCGGCCGGCGCGCTCAGCGCGCCGCTGGTGGCGTGCGGCGGGCTGAAGATCGCCTACGACGTCGCGCTGTACCTGTCGTTTCGCAAGGTGCAGAGCGGGTCGGCGCGGGTATCGGACCCGCCCGATCGAGCCGGTGAGCGCGGATGATCCGGCAGGATCGACACGGCTTCCGACCGCGTCGGATCCGCTTCTGCGTCAGAATATCGAGCTTCCTCCCCCGCCCCGCCCCGCGCGCCGAGCAGGCGCCGCAGCGGCAATGATCCGTTCAACTTCTCGAGACGGGAGAACCGCATGAAACAGTCCAGACGCCACCTGCTGCGCGCGCTCGGCGCGGCAGCCTCCGCCGGCGCGCTCGGCTCGCTGCCGCTGCGCGCGCAGGCGCAGTCGACGATGGAAACCGTCAAGCAGCGCGGTTCGCTGCGCGTGGGCGTCACGCAGGCGCCGCCGTGGTACTCGAAGGATCCGCGCAGCGGCCAGTGGAACGCCGGCGTCGGCGTTTCGATGGGGCAGGCGATGGCGCAGGAACTCGGCGTGAAATTCGACCCGGTCGAGGTCACCTGGGGCACGGCGGTCGCCGCATTGCAAGGCAACCGGATCGACCTGATGTTCGTGCTCGATGCGACGCCGGAGCGCGCGCAGGCCATCGACTTTCCGAAGAACCCGCTGCTGTACTACTCGCTGGCGGTGCTCGCGCGCGAGGACCTGCCCGCCAAGGCGTGGGCGGACCTGAACCAGCCGAAGGTCCGGCTGTCGGTGCCGCAGGCGACCAGCATGGACAAGTTCCTGACCGAGAACGTGTCGCAGGCCGAGATCCAGCGGTTCCCCGGCAATCCGGAAGCAATTGCGGCGTTCCAGGCGGGGCGCGTCGATGCGGTTTGCCTGTTCCACCCGCCGCTGCTGGCGGCAAGGCAACGGCTGGGCCGCGGCAAGATCGTGCTGCCGACTCCGCCGGTCACGAACCCCTCGAGCGTCGGCGTGCGCCGCGAGGACGACAAGACGTTCCTGAACTGGGTCGACGAGCGGATCGGCCACTACTACCGCAGCGGCCAGACGCAGAAGTGGTACGAGGAATTCCTGGTGGGCTTCGGACTGGATCCGAAGGAGGCGCCGCCGATCCAGAAGGAGCTGATCCGGTCGTGACTGCCGCGGCGCGCCGTCGCGCGCGCCGGGGCTCGGGCTGAGCGCCGCCGATGTATCAGTGGGATTTCCTCGCGGTCTTCGCCGAGTTCGATTTCCTGCTCGGCGGGCTGCTGAACACGCTGAAGGTCACGGCGCTCGCGCTCGCGCTCGGCATGCCGCTGGGCCTCGCGCTGGCGCTGTGCCGGCTCTCCGGCTCGCGGGCGCTGCGCTGGCCGGCGTCGTTCGTCATCGAGTTCTTCCGCACGACGCCGCCGCTCGTGCAGCTGTTCTGGTTCTTCTTCGCGCTGCCGATCCTGATCGACGTGCGAATGACGCCGTTCGCCGCGGCCGTCGTCACGTTCGCAATCCAGTCCTCGGCGTTCTTCGCCGAGATCTTCCGCGGCGGGATCGTGTCGATCGAGCGCGGCCAGTGGGAGGGCGCGTTCGCCGTCGGCATGACGCGGCCGCAGGCGATGCGCCGCATCATCCTGCCGCAGGCGGTCAAGCGGATGATCCCGGCGTTCATGGAGCGCTCGATCGAGCTGATGAAAACGACGACGCTGGTCGCGACGATCTCGTATGCGGACCTGCTGTT
>DATLGW010000539.1:0-2049 GCA_035540315.1 Burkholderiaceae bacterium
GTGTCCTCGATCGCGGCGCGATACAGCGGCTCGAGCGACGGGTGCTTGTTGCCGAGGCGTTCGATCGCCTGCAGCAGATGCGCAGGCCGTGGAATGCTGCCGATCGGTTCGGTCGGAATCATTGCGGTCGATCGCGCGCGGGGCGAACGCGGAGCGCAGCGATCGCCGCGGGCCGCTGTGAACGCACAGCGCCAGCGTGCAACGGCCCCCGGTCGCTTCGCTGCGCGTGCATCATGGGCCGCGTCGCGTGCGGACGGCGGCTATCCCGCGGTCGCATCAGGGGTTCAGGTGGCCCGCTCGTCGGGCGGCACGGGCAGATTCGGTCGATTGGAGGCGGGGGTCGGAATCGAACCGGCGTCCACGGCTTTGCAGGCCGCTGCATGACCACTCTGCCACCCCGCCGGCAGGACAGCGCAAGCGTTGCGCTAAACCGTGAATTCTAGCAGAGCGCCTTCGGCTTCGCCGGGGGTCGCGCACTCGGTGCGCGCTCGGCCGGCGCGCTTGGCCCGGTACAGCGCCGCATCGGCAGCGACCACCAGCACCGGCGGCCGCAACTCGGCCGCGGCCGGCTGCACGGTCGCCACGCCGATCGAGACCGTCACGTGCGGCGACGACGGATGGTCGCGGTGGGGGATCGCGCGCCGTCGCAGCGAATCGTGCACGCGGTCGGCGACCAGCACCGCGCCCTGCAGGTCGGTCGCCGGCAGCAGCACGACGAACTCTTCGCCGCCGTAGCGCGCGACCAGGTCGCCCGGCCGCATCGTCGCATGCCGCAACGCGCTCGCGATCGTGCGCAGGCATGCGTCGCCGGCCGGGTGCCCGTAGCTGTCGTTGTAGCGCTTGAAGTAGTCGACGTCGATCATCAGCAGCGACAGCGATTGGTTGCCGCGCATCGCGCGCCGCCATTCGACGTCGAGCGCCTGGTCGAACTGATGGCGGTTGGGCACGCCGGTCAGCGCGTCGGTCGCCGCCAGCCGCGCCAGACGCCGGTTCGCATCGAGCAGCTCCTGCTCGGCCTGGCGGCGCCAGGTGATGTCGTGCGACGTGCTGACCAGCTCGACCTCGCCGTCGGAGCGCTCGATTCGCCGCGACGACGTCTCGACCCACACGTAGCTGCCGTCCTTGCGCAGCATCCGCCACTGCGCCTTGCAGGTGCGCTCGCCATCGGCCAGCCGGGCCAGCGATTCGACCCACAGGTGGCGCTCCTCGGGATGGATCAGCTGCACCTGCGACGCAAGCAGCTCGCGCGGCTCCCAGCCGAGCATCTCGGCAGCGGCCGGCGACACGTACAGCCGGCGGCCGGACACGGTCAGCCGCATGATCAGGTCGGTCGAATACTCGGCGAGCGTGCGGAACCGCGCCTCGTTCTCGTGCACCTCGGCAACGAGCCGGCGGCGCGCCGCGAGCACCGTGGCCACCGGCAGCGTGATCGTGCCGGCCGCGAGCAGGAACAGCTGCAGCGTCAGCACCGACTCCCGCGGCGATTCGGCGGCGGCGACGAACGGGCCGTGTCCGGCCAGCGTCAGCGCGACCGACAGGCTCGCGAGCACGATCAGCACCAGCGAGCCGCCCGCGAACCCGGTGCGAAACGCAACCAGCAGCAGCAGCGGGAACATCAGGAACAACGGCGGCTGACGGGGCTGCGCGAACAGCGCCAGCGCGACCAGTGCGGCGATCGCCGCGGCCGCGATCAGCTCGTTGCGACGCTGGCGCGACAGCGCCTCGTCCGCCGTGCCGCTGCTCCCGAGGATGGTGGCCGCCGCCGGCGCCGAGATCGCCATGCCGAGCGCATTCGACGTCCAGCCGAGCCCGAATGCCGACAGCGGCTCGGCCAATCCCGACGACCACAGCACTGTCGCCGCGCAGGCGGCCGAGGCCGTCGGCGCGATGATGCATGCGCAAAGCACGAAACCCACCAGCGATCGCAGCGACGCCTCGTGCAGGTCGGCGCCGGC
Source organism: Burkholderiaceae bacterium (assembly GCA_035540315.1). Taxonomy (GTDB): domain Bacteria; phylum Pseudomonadota; class Gammaproteobacteria; order Burkholderiales; family Burkholderiaceae_E; genus DATLGW01. The sequence continues at coordinate 1,956 of DATLGW010000539.1, forward strand.
AGCCCGCATCAGCCGCCACGCCAGCATCACCTCGAGCAGGTTGCACGCCGCCAGGGCAGGCGCAATCGAGATCGCGTCGCCGGCAGCCAGATTG
>DATLGW010000540.1:0-1901 GCA_035540315.1 Burkholderiaceae bacterium
GCCTCATCCGGAACAGGCCGGCGCCGCGGTGACGGACGTCGACGAGGCAATGGAAACCGCGCGCTCGGCCGTCGCTGCTGCTGCGGCCGCCGCCGCTGCGGCAATTGCCGAAGCGCAGGAGCGCCCGCGCCGTCCCGCCACCGAGGGGCTGCGATTCGAGCAGCGCTCCGAGCAAATGGCGAGGTCGTTCCTCGCCGATACGGCCGCACCGGCGGAATCGGACCCCTCGACCACGGCAGTTGACGCAGGCAACGGTGCGGCAGATGACGACGCGCTGCCGGCCGATCCGTCATCCGGCCTCGATTTCGAGCCGCGGCATCCGGCGCATCATGGCTTCGGCCGGCCCGAAGCGCTGCCGGAGCCACGCGATGGCGGGCCGGATAACCTCAAGCAGATCAAAGGCGTAACGCCGGCGCTTGAGGCATCGCTGCATGGCCTTGGGATCTTCCACTTCGATCAGATCGCCGCCTGGGATCAGAAGGCAGTCGTCTGGGTAGACAACCACCTCTCGCTTCGCGGCCGCATCCGTAGTGAGAAATGGATTGAAAAGGCGCGCGAGCTGAGCGACGGCAAGGGCCGCACGCCGCGCCCGGTCAGGCGCTGACTTTCTCGGCCGCGGGCTGCGTCTTCTTCGTGGTTACCTGTCGGACGAAATCCGCGATCGGCTCGACGTCCTCGATGCTGTTGAGCAGCGCCGGCGAGGCCTGGCCCTCGATGACGTAGCCGTCGGAGTCGCGCCGCCGCCGCATCATCTCGTCGAACACCTCGCGCTTGAGCTGGTCGGTCAGCTGCGTACGCATCAGCATCAGCGGCATGGCGCGCAGTGCGCCGAAGAGCGGCCATTGTGCGACGAGCACGTCGTCGTGCTCGTAATCCTCGAGCATCTTGACGAGGTGCGGATCGAACAGCGGCCGCACCCGATTGCGCTTGTCGAGATAGTGCGTCCGCATCGCCAGCGTGTCGAGCAGCACTTCCGGCACGCCCGGATAGTCGGCGGCCAGCATGCGGCGGAACATGGCACGTAGCCCCGCAGCGCTGCGGTTGCCGTCGAGGTCCTTGAGGTTGTTCCTGAGCCTGACGAGGCCGCGCGGATCGGAGACCGGACCGGAATCGATCAGCACCGTGCCGGCGACGAGCAGCGGCTGCGCCACGGCGAGCGCCATCAGCACCTGCCCGCCATAGCCCTGGCCGACGAAGATCGCGCTCTCGATCGCCAAAGCCGCGCAGACCTGCGCCAGGTCGCCCGCATCGATCGTGGTGACGTAGCGGTTCTTGTTCGTGCGGTCGGCCGACCGTCCGCGACCCTTGAGGTCGACCAGCACGACCGGCCAGTCCTCGCCCATTATCCGATGGAAGAGATCGGCGAACTCGGTGTAGTCGCTCATGTTGCGCTGATAGCCTGGGACGCACACGACCGGTGTGCGCCCGATCGGCAATGGCCCTGAAACGTGCACGGCCATGGTCTCGTGCGCATCGCCGACCGCGACGGTGCGCGCGGGCAGGGGGGCGAAGGCAGGGTGATCGGACGGAACGACGCGGCTGGCCATGGCGGGTGGGAAATGGTGATGGTGTCGCTGGCAACCTATCCCCTACGGCTCGCCATTTGCTTACTCACCACTCGCCATTCACAGGTATCCGCCGCAGCGCCTCGCGCAGGGTGAGGTCCTCATAGCCGAGCCGTGCGCGGTAAACGAGATAATTGCCCAGCACGCGCTTCACATAGTTGCGGGTTTCCTGCAGCGGTATCTGCTCGACCCAGACGACCGGATCGACGTCTTCGTGGCGCGGGTCGCCGAACGCCTTGATCCACTTGTTGGCGTTTCCGGGGCCGGCGTTGTAGGCGGCCGCAGCAAGGAGCAGTGAGCCGTCGTAGCGCTTGAGCTGCGCGGCGAGGTAGGTAG
>DATLGW010000541.1:0-2319 GCA_035540315.1 Burkholderiaceae bacterium
GGTCTCGGGGATGCTCGGCAATACGGTTTTCAGGCTGTTCGCGCAGAGTCCCGGCATCGACGTGCACGGCTCGGCGCGGTCGGCCGCGGTGCTGCGGCATTTCGACGACGCGCTGCGCGGGCGAATCGCCTGCGGCGTCGACGTCGAGAATCCGGACGCGATCGCGCGCCTGTTCGCCAGCGTGCGCCCGCAGGCGGTGATCAACTGCGTCGGCGTGGTCAAGCAGCTGGCGGCCGCCGACGATCCGCTGGCCGCGATCCCGATCAACTCGCTGCTGCCGCACCGGTTGGCGGCGCTGAGCGAGCTGGCGGGGGCAAGGCTGGTGCACGTCAGCACCGACTGCGTGTTCTCCGGTGCGCGCGGCGACTATCGCGAGAGCGATCCGGCGGACGCGCAAGACCTGTACGGCCGCAGCAAGTTCCTGGGCGAGGTCGACTACCCGCACGCGGTCACGCTGCGCACGTCGATCATCGGGCATGAGCTGGGCACCGCGCACGGGCTGGTCGAGTGGTTCCTGTCGCAGACGCAGCCGGTCCGCGGCTACGCGCGCGCGATCTTCTCCGGGCTGCCGACGGTCGAGCTCGCGACGGTGATCCGCGACCGCGTGCTCGGCGATCCGGCGCTGCGGGGCGTTTACCACGTGGCTGCCGCGCCTATTGCAAAATACGACCTGCTGGGCCTGCTGGCCCGCGAATACGGGCGATCGACCGGGATCGCGCGCGACGAGCGCGTCGTCATCGATCGGTCGCTGAACGCCGAACGATTTCGCGCCGCGACCGGCTACGTCGCGGCGCCGTGGCCGGAGCTGATCGCGCGGATGCGCGTTTTCGGCTGAGCGCGCGCGACTGCATCGAGGACGACAGCGACAGATGTTCAAAGACAAGACCCTGCTGATCACCGGCGGGACCGGTTCGTTCGGCAATGCGGTGCTGCGCCGATTCCTGCAGTCGGATCTGCGCGAGCTGCGGATCTTCAGCCGCGACGAGAAGAAGCAGGAAGACATGCGGCTGCAGCTGAAGAGCGACCGGCTGAAGTTCTACATCGGCGACGTTCGCGACTACGGCAGCGTGCACGAGGCGCTCGCAGGGGTCGACTACGTGTTCCACGCCGCCGCGCTCAAGCAGGTGCCGTCGTGCGAGTTCTATCCGATGGAGGCGGTGCGAACGAACGTGATCGGCGCCGAGAACGTGCTGAACGCCGCGATCGCCCAGCGCGTGTCGCGCGTGGTCGTGCTGAGCACCGACAAGGCGGTCTATCCGATCAATGCGATGGGGATGTCGAAGGCGCTGATGGAGAAGGTGATGGTCGCGAAGTCGCGGCTGTGCGATCCCGACCGCACGGTGCTTTGCGCGACCCGTTACGGCAACGTGATGGCGTCGCGCGGCTCGGTGATCCCGCTGTTCGTCGACCAGCTGCTGTCGGGAAAGCCGCTGACGATCACCGATCCGTCGATGACCCGGTTCCTGATGTCGCTCGACGACTCGGTCGATCTGGTGCTGTACGCGTTCGAGCACGCGCAGCCGGGCGACATGTTCGTCCAGAAGTCGCCCGCGTCGACCGTCGGCGACCTCGCCGAAGCGCTGCGCCAGCTGCTCGGGCGGCAAAACGAGATCCGGGTGATCGGCACGCGCCACGGCGAGAAGCTGTTCGAGTCGCTGGTGTCGCGCGAGGAAATGGCGCGGGTCCAGGACCTGGGCCGCTACTACCGGATCCCGGCCGATTCGCGCGACCTGAACTACAACAAGTACTTCGTCGAAGGCCAGCCCGAGATCGCGCAGCTGGAGGACTACACGTCGCACAACACGCAGCGGCTGGACGTCGCGCAGGTCAAGCAGGTGCTCGCGAAGCTCGAGCTCGTTCGCGACGCGATCGCCGCATGAGCGGGTGCGACCGGTGCGGAACAAGCGGCGCCGAGGGCCGGTCGATGCGCAGCGCGCGACAGCGGAGCGAGCGATGCTCAAGGTGATGACGATCGTCGGCACGCGGCCGGAAGTGATTCGGCTGTCGCGCGTGATCGCCGCGATGGACCGTTATTTCGAGCACGTGCTGGTGCACACGGGGCAGAACTTCGACTTCGAGCTGAACCAGATCCTGTTCGACGAGCTCGAGATCCGGGCCCCGGACCTGTTCCTGGACGCGGCCGATCGTCTCGGCCGGGCTGTCGGCCGCCGCATCCAGAAACAGGTCCGGGGCGCGGATCTCGAGCTCGTCGAACAGGATCTGGTTCAGCTCGAAATCGAAGTTTTGCCCCGTGTGCACCAGCACGTGCTCAAAGTAGCGATCCATCGCGTCGATCACGCGTGACAGCCGGATCACTTC
>DATLGW010000542.1:0-4967 GCA_035540315.1 Burkholderiaceae bacterium
GGCGGGGTCAGCGCGGGTATCATCCCGACCCGGTCTTGAATGAACCGGACGCGAATTGACCCAGACGACGATTCGCCGTTGCCGCGAGAGGCCCGGGTGATGCCGGCCATCCCGCTGGCCGAGTTGCTGCACCTGCTGGTCGCGGCGGTCGTGATCCTGCGCATCCTGTCGCGCCGCAATCCGCCCGGCATCGCGCAGGCGTGGATCCTGCTCGTCGTGCTGCTGCCCGCGGTCGGTGTCGTGCTGTATTTCATGATCGGCGAGCGCCGGCTCGGGCGCCGCTGGATCGAGCGCGCCGAACGCGGCCGGCCCGCGCTGCGCCGGCGCTTCGCCGAGGTGATCGGCGCGGCCGGCATCGAGCGCGGAATCCACGCCGACCAATCGGGGGCGGCGGCCGAATCGGTGTCGAAGCTCGTGCAGTCGCTGACCGGACTGCCGCCGATGCGGGGCCACCGGGTGCAGCTGATCGACGACGGCGAGCGCTTTTTGCATGCGCTGATCGAGGACATCGAGTCGGCCCGCCAGTCGTGCCAGCTCGAGTTCTACATCTGGAGCGCCGGCGGGCTTGCCGACGGCGTCGTCGACGCGCTGGTGCGTGCCGTGCAGCGCGGCGTTCAGGTCCAGGTACTGATGGACGGGCTTGGCAGCCGGCCGTTCACGCGCACGCCGCAGTACCGCCGCCTGCGAGACGCCGGCATCGACGTCGAGGTCGTGCTGCCGGTGGGCGCGCTGCGGCTGATCGTCGCGCGCGCGGACCTGCGCGACCACCGCAAGATTGCAGTGATCGACGACCGGATCGCGTACACCGGCAGCTGCAACCTCGCCGATCCGATGCTGTTCAAGCGCGACGCGGGACTGGGCCAGTGGGTCGACGCGATGATCCGGATCGAAGGTCCGGTCGCTGCGCTGCTGGCCGAGATCAGCAGCGCGATGGCCGAGCTGCAGCACGGCCGTCCGCGCGAGCGCTCCGCGCAGGTCGTGCCGGCGGAAACGGCGTCGGCCGGCACGGTCGCCTTGCAGATCTTCCCGTCGGGGCCCGGCTTCGCGTTCCAGGACATCGAGCCGGTGCTGCTGGCGGCGATCTACGCGGCGCGGGTCGAGATCGTGCTGACCACGCCGTACTTCGTTCCGGGCGAGCCGCTGGTCACGGCATTGTGCAGCGCTGCCGCGCGCGGCGTGGCCGTGCACCTGGTGGTGCCGCGGCGCAACGATTCGCGGCTCGCGCAGCATGCGAGCGCGTCGTATTTCGAGGACCTGATGGCGGCAGGCGCGACGATCCACCGATTCCCCGGAGGGCTGCTGCACACGAAGAGCATGGTGATCGACGGCCAGCTGTCGATGATGGGCAGCGTCAACCTGGACCTGCGCAGCTTCAAGCTGAACTTCGAGCTGTCGGTGCTGGTCTACGATCGGCCGTTCTCCGGGCGGCTGCGCACGCTGCAGCAGAGCTACATGATGGTGTCCGAGCGGCTGCACCTGCCGAGCTGGCGCCGGCGGCCGGCCTGGCGGCGGATGCTCGAGAATGCTGCGCAGCTGGCGTCGCCGCTGCTCTGATTGCCGCCGCGGCGCCGCCGGTCCGCCGCTCGAATCCCTAACCCGCGTCGGGCACTCGCGCCGCGATCCGGCGGCGTCGTCGTATCATTCGCCGCGATGGACGCGCCGCCGGTGATCAACGTGCCCGATGACGTGCCGCGCGGCCTGCCGCACGCGGGCTCGGCATGACGATCGAACAGGTTCGCCGCTGGATCGATGCGGCCGAGCGCGTGGTCGTGCTGACCGGCGCCGGCATCTCGACCGACTCCGGAATTCCCGACTTCCGGGGCCCGCAGGGGCTGTGGACCCGCAATCCGGCAGCCGAGAAGCAGTCGACGATCAGCCATTATCTGGCGGACCCGCAAGTGCGGCGCGCGGCGTGGCAGGCGCGGCTCGAGCATCCGGCATGGACCGCGCGGCCCAACGCGGGGCATCTTGCGCTGGTGACGCTCGAGCAGCGCGGCAAGCTGCATGCGCTGATCACGCAGAACATCGACGAGCTGCATCAGGTCGCCGGCAATTCGCCGCACAAGGTGATCGAGGTGCACGGAACGATCCGGCGCGTGATGTGCTGGGATTGCGGCGAGCGGCGCCCGATGCTCGACGCGCTGGCGCGAGTCCGCGCCGGCGAAGCCGATCCGGCGTGCGCGCGCTGCGGCGGGATCCTGAAGAGCGACACGATCTCGTTCGGCCAGGCGCTGGTGCCCGAGACGATCGACCGGGCGATGGCCGCCGCGCGGCAGGCCGATCTGATGCTGGCGATCGGGACGACGCTGCAGGTCTATCCGGTCGCCGCGACCGTGCCGCTCGCCAAAGAGGCCGGCGCGCGGATCGTGATCGTCAATGCCGAACCCACGCCGATGGATCCGGCCGCCGATGCGGTGCTGCGCGGATCGATCAGCGACGTGCTCCCGTCGTTGGTGCGACCGCTGCACTGAGTCTGCCCGAACATCGATGAAACCGACGAAGATCGCAACCGGCATTCCGGGGCTCGACGAAATACTCTACGGCGGGCTGAACGCCCAGTGCAGCTACCTGCTGGTCGGCAGCGCCGGCACCGGCAAGACCGTGTTCTCGCTGCAGTGGCTGCTCGACGGCCGGCGGCGCGGCGAGCGCGGGCTGTACATCACGCTCGCGGAGCCGCAGGAGAAGATTCAGCAGAACGTCGCCGGCTTCGGCTGGTCGCTCGACGGCATCGCGCTGGTCGACCTGACGTTGAAGCAGGACGACCCCCAGGTCGACGCGTACCAGGTGTTTCCGCCCAGCGAGGTCGAGAACATCCCGGTGTGGTCCGGCATCTACCGGGCGGTGCGCGACACGTCGCCGACGCGCGTCGTCATCGACTCGCTGACGCAGGTCCGCTACCTGTCGACCGACGAGTACCATTTCCGCAAGCAACTGCTGTCGCTGGTCACGTTCCTCGATCGCAGCGGCTGCACATCGATCCTCGCGTTCGAGCCGACCGAGCTCGAGCGCGAGGCGTCGGTCGCGCTGGCCGTCGACGGCATCCTGCGGCTGCGGATGCAGGTGTCGTCGAACCGGATGATCGGCCTGCGCAGCATCCAGGTCGAGAAGCTGCGGGGTTCGGACTTCATGTCGGGCCTGCATCCGCTGCGGATTGCCGGCAACGGCGTCACGGTGTTCCCGCACCGGATCGAAACGGTCGGGCCCACGTCGCCCGGCGGCGCGCAGCTGGGGTCGGGAACCCCGGGGCTCGACGAGCTGCTGGCCGGCGGAATCGAGGTCGGCACCACGACGTTGATCACCGGTCCGGCCGGCGTGGGCAAGAGCACGCTGTCGCTGCAGTTCGCGGCCGAAGCGGCCAGTGCCGGCCATCTTGGCGTGTTCTTCGCGTTCGAGGAATCGGTCGAGTCGCTGCTGGCACGTTCGCGCGCGATCGGATCCGACGTGTCGGCGCTGATCGAGCGCGGAATGCTTCGCCTCGAGCACGTCAACGCGATGCAGCTGTACCCGGACGAGTTCCTGGCGAGGATCCGCGAGGTCGTCGAAGGCGGCTGCCGGATCCTCGTGCTCGACAGCCTGCGCGGCTACACGCTGGCGATGGAGGAGTTCGGCACGCCGGTCGCGCATCTGCACAACCTGATCGCGTACCTGAACAGCCGCGGCGTGACGACGATCCTGGCGAACGAGGTCGAGTACATCACCGGCGATCTGCGCGCGACCGAGCTCGGCGTCAGCCACCTGGCCGACAACATCATCCTGCTGCGCTACGCCGAATACGACAGCCGCGTGGTCAAGGTCATCGGCTGCCTGAAGAAGCGCCTCGGCAACTTCCAGCCCGAGCTGCGCGAGCTGCGGATTGGCGCCGACGGCATCCAGGTCAGCGACAAGCTGTCGCACCTGACCGGGATCCTGACCGGCGTCCCGACGTTCTCCGGAGGTCAGCGGCACGCGGTCTGATCCGCCGCTCGCACGGCGTCGGCGCCCGCCGATCGCGGGCACCCGCGCAGCGACCTAGCCGCAGCACGCGCTCGATGTCACAGCACTGCATCCGACTGTTCATCTCCAACCCGACGGACCGGCGTCTGCTCGCCGAGTTCCTGGCGCAGACCGGTCATCGGGTGGACGACGCGCCGCTGCGAGGCTCGCCGGCCGACGTATCGCCGGACACCAGCCTGGTGATTGCCGATTCGCGCGCGGCGCGCGAGCACTTCCGCGCGATCGTCGACCTGCGCTGGCGCGCCGGCGTCGGCTACCTGCCGCTGCTGATCCTGCTGCCGACCGGCGTCGACAGCACGCCCTGGATCAGCGCCGGCTTCGACGACGTGCTGCGCCAGCCGATCATGAAGAACGAGCTGAGGGCGCGGCTGGCGGTGTTCCTGCGGTTTCGCGACCAGTCGCAGCAGTTCCGGCTGATGTTCGAGCAGGCGCTGATCGGCATGTATCACGCCGGCGCCGATGCCCGGCTCGTGCTGGCGAACCCCGCGCTGGTCCGCATGCTCGGGTTCGAATCGTTCGAGCAGCTGGCTGCCGCCGAGCCGCGTTCGCTGCGGATCGAGCCGAGCGCCGACGAGTTGGCGCGACGGCTGCAGCAGCATGATGCGCTGCCCGGATTCGAATCGAGCTGGCGCCGCCGCGACGGCAGCGCGCTGATCGCGCTGGAGAACGCGCGCGGCGTGCGCGACGGCGCCGGCGCGCTGCGCTACATCGAAGGCTCGGTCGAGGACATCACGCAGCGCAAGCACGACGAGCGCGAGCGCGAGCGGCTGCTGGCAGCCGAACGTGCGGCGCGCGCCGAAGCCGAAGCCGCGAGCCGGCTCAAGGACGAGTTCCTCGCGACCGTGTCGCACGAGCTGCGCACGCCGCTGACCGCGATCATCGGCTGGGCGCATCTGCTGCGCTCCGGACGCGTGACCGGCGCCACGATCGCCGAGGGGCTCGAGGCGATCGTGGCGCCGGTCACGCGTCCGGAG
>DATLGW010000543.1:0-2800 GCA_035540315.1 Burkholderiaceae bacterium
GCATCGTCCGCATTGCGATCGGCCATCGCGCCCTTTCCCAACCGTTGCCCCTTCGTTTCGCGCCGGCCTGGCGGCCGGATAGGATTGCAGCTGACGCCCGATGCGGCGCATCGGAGATCGAGGCCCGAATGATATCTTGTCGCCGACAAGCCCCCGACGCGTGCGCGATCGGCGATCCGCAGGGCTGCCTCGACAGCCTGCAGGCGCTGGTCGGCCGGCTCGAGCGCTCCGCGGCGGACGCCGGCATGGCGGCACCGCGGCTGTGGTTGACCGGCGATCTGGTCAACCGCGGCCCCCGGTCGCTGGCGACGCTGCGTTGGGCGATCGGCCAGGGCGAACGCGTGGTCACCGTGCTGGGCAACCACGATCTGCACCTGCTGGCGGTCGCCGCGGGCGCGCGTCCCGCGCACCGGCGCGACACGCTGCACGACGTGCTCGCGGCACCCGACCGCGATGCGCTGATCGAGTGGCTGCGCCAGCGGCCGATCGCGCATCTGGAGCAAGGCCACCTGCTGGTGCATGCCGGCGTGCTGCCGCAGTGGTCGGCCGAGCGCACGATGAAGCTGGCAGCCGAGGTCGAAGCGGTGCTGCGCGGCCCCGACTGGGCGGATTTCCTGCGCCAGATGTACGGCGACGAGCCGTCGCGATGGCACGACGACCTGCGCGGCGTCGACCGGCTTCGCGTGATCGTCAACGCGCTGACCCGGCTGCGATTCCTGCGCGCCGACGGTTCGATCGATCTGCGGCTGAAGGAAGGCGCGAACGCCGCGCCGGCGGGCCACCTGCCGTGGTTCGATGCGCCGGATCGTCGCAGCGCCGACGTCACGGTCGTCTTCGGCCACTGGTCGACGCTGGGGCTGCTGCTGCGGCCGAACCTGATCGGGCTCGACACCGGGTGCGTGTGGGGCGGCGCGCTGACGGCGGTCAGGCTGTCGGATCGGGCGGTGACGCAGGTGCCGTGTCCTCGGGCGCAAGACCCAGGCGGCGACTGATCGCGTCGCGCGCGCTGCGCGCGATCTGCTGGCGCGTGACGCCATCGGCCGTCGCGATCGCCGGCAGCACGTGCAGCTCGCACACCGACCCGCGATCGCCGGCGATCCGCCACAGCGATTCGACGAACGTGGTTTCGCCGACGTACAGCGGCGCGGGGTTCGAGCGCCCGTCGCGATCGACGTAGCGCAGCGCGACCGGGACGACCGGCGCGCCCGCGGCGAGCGCGGCCTGCGCGAGGTTGCCGTAGAACGGCAGCAGCCGGCTGCCGTCGCAGGTCGTCCCTTCCGGGAACACCGCGACGCGCGCGCCCTCGCGCAGCCGCCGCTCGAGTCGCAGGTTCACGTCGTGCACCGCGTGTCGGCGCCCGCGATCGATGTACACGGTGCCCACGCGCGACACCAGCGTGCCCACCAGCGGCCAGCGCGCGACCTCGGCCTTCGCGACGAACGACGCCGGGGCCACGCTGTCGATCGCGAACACGTCGAGCCACGACACGTGATTCGCCAGCAGCATCGCGCCGCGGAACTGCGCCAGCGGCGCGGCGTCCGGCGCGACCACCTCGCGCACCGTGATGCCGCAGACCCGCATCAGCGCCCGCGACCAGCCGGCGACGATGCGCTCGCGCGCGGCTGCGCCCAGCAGCGGGAACGCGGCAATCGCGATCGTCAGGCCGGCGGCCAGCAGCAGCGCCAGCAGCGCGATCCGGTACGACCGACGCAGCGCGCCCAATACGCGGTCAACGCTGCAGCGCGATGCGCCCGCCCACCAGCGTCAGTCGCGCCCTGCCCTGCAGCTCGCGGCCGGCGAACGGCGTGTGGCGCCCCTGGCTGGCGAGCGTGCCGGCGCCGACGACCCAGCTCTCGTCGGGATCGAACAGGCACAGGTCGGCCGCGGCGCCGACCTCCAGGCGCCCGGAACCGCAGCCGGCGATCGCGGCCGGCGCGGCGGTGATCCGCGCCAGCGCCTGCGGCAGCGGCGTTTCGGTCTCGCGCGCCCACTTCAGCGTCAGCGGCAGCAGCAGCTCGAGCGCGGTCACGCCGGGCTCGGATTCGCCGAACGGCATCTGCTTGCCGTCGTCGTCGACCGGCGTGTGATCCGAGCAGATCGCGTCGATCGTGCCGTCGGCGATCCCGGCCCGCAGCGCGTCGCGGTCGCGCTGCGAGCGAAACGGCGGCACCACGTGGCAGTTGCTGTCGAAAAAGCCGATGTCGATGTCGGTCAGGTGCAGATGATGGACCGCGACGTCGCAGCTGACCGGCAGCCCTTCGCGCTTGGCCGCGCGGACCAGCTCGATGCCGGCGGCCGACGACAGCCGGCACAGGTGCACGCGGCAACGCGTCGCGCGCACCAGCTCGAAGATCGTGTGCAGCGCGATCGTCTCGGCCGCGACCGGAATCGACGGCAACCCGAGCCGGCCCGCGACTGCGCCGCTGTGCGCGACGCCACCGCGCGACAGGTGCGGATCCTGCGGGTGCAGCCAGATCGAGAAGCCGAACGTGCGCGCGTATTGCATCGCGCGCATCAGCACCTGCGTGTCGACGATCGGCGCATTGACCTGCGAGAAGCCGATGCAGCCGGCCTCGGCGAGCTCGGCCATCTCGGTGATCACCTCGCCGCGCAGCCCCACCGTCAGCGCGCCCAGCGGATAGACGCGCGCGCAATCGAGCAGCCGCGCGCGGTGCTTGAGCATCTCGACCAGCCCCGGCTCGTCCAGCGGCGGATCGGTGTCGGGCGGGCAGACCAGGCTCGCGATGCCGCCGGCAAGCGCTGCCTGCACTTCCGACTCGAGCGTCGCGCGGTACTCGAA
>DATLGW010000544.1:0-2031 GCA_035540315.1 Burkholderiaceae bacterium
GGACCGAGTCGGCGCTCGCCGGATCCTCGGCGCCGGTCGCAGGGCGCGAGGTGCTGGTCGGCGTGCGCCCCGGCGACCTGCGCCGGACGCCGGAGGGGTTCGCGGCCCGGGTCGAGCTGATCGAGGATCTCGGCGACTCGGCAATCGTCATCATCGAGGCGCTCGGGCAGCGGCTGAAGCTGCGCACCGACGACGCCGAGTCGTACCGGGAAGGCAGCGAGCTGCGGCTCGGATTCGCGCCGCAGGCCGCGCATCTGTTCGATCGCGCCAGCGGCGCACGCCTGTGATTCAAGGAATCTGATGGGAGCGGGAATGGGCAAGCCGAACATCGTGCTGATCCTGAACGACGACATGGGCTACTCCGACATCGGGTGCTACGGCGGCGAGATCGACACGCCGAACCTCGACCGGCTGGCGGCGAACGGGCTGCGTTTCTCGCAGTTCTACAACACCGCGCGCTGCAGCCCGTCGCGCGCATCGCTGCTGACCGGGCTGCATCCGCACCAGACCGGGATCGGCGTGCTGACGTACGACTTCGGCCCCGAAGGCTACTCCGGCGACCTCGCAGAGAACTGCGTGACGATCGCCGAGGCGCTGAAGGGCAACGCGTACCGCACGTACATGAGCGGCAAATGGCACGTCGCCAAGAGCCTGAAGAAGCCGACCGCGTCGTGGCCGCTCGCGCGCGGATTCGACGAGTTCTTCGGCACGATCATCGGCGCCGGCAGCTTCTACGACCCGTCGACGCTGACCCGCGGCAACGAGAACGTCGAGCACGAAGCCAAGGGCAATCCGGATTTCTTCTACACCGACGCGATCAACGACCAGGCCGCTGCGTACGTGCGCAAGCACCACCGCGAAACGCCGGATTCGCCGTTCTTCATGTACGTCGCGCACACCGCGCCGCACTGGCCGCTGCATGCGCACGATGCCGACATCGCGAGGTACAAGGGGCGCTTCGACGCCGGCTGGGATCAGCTTCGCGTCGAGCGGCTCGAGCGGCTGGTGCGCGCGGGCATCCTGAAGCCGTTCTGGCGGCTGACCGATCGCGATCCGACGCAGCCGCCATGGACCGAAGCGCAGCACAAGCAATGGCTGCTGCGCTGCATGGAGGTCTATGCGGCGCAGATCGACCGGATGGACCAGGGGATCGGCCGGATCCTGCAGGCGCTCGACCAGACCGGACAGCTCGAGAACACGCTGATTGTCTTCCTGTCCGACAACGGCGCCTGCGCCGAGGACATTCCCGACGACGTGACCGTCGACGAGCTGGTCGACCGGCTGATGATCGCGAAGGCGGCAACGCGCGACGGCCGTCCGGTGCGTTTCGGCAACCTGCCGCACATCATGCCCGGGGCCGAGGACACGTACCAGAGCTACGGGACCGCGTGGGCGAACCTGTCGAACACGCCGTTTCGGCTGTACAAGCACTGGATCCACGAGGGCGGCATCTCGACGCCGCTGATCGCGCACTGGCCGGCCGGCATCCGCGACAAGGGCGGCATCCGGCACACGCCGGGTTATCTGCCCGACATCATGGCGACCGTGCTCGACGTGACCGGCACCGCATATCCGTCGCAGCGCAACGGCAAGCCGCTGCCGGCGATCGAAGGCCAGACGCTGAAGCCGGTGTTCGATGCCGACCTGGCCGAGCGCGCGACGATGTTCTGGGAGCACGAAGGCAACGCCGCCGCGCGCGCCGGCAAATGGAAGCTGGTGCGCAAGTATCCGGGGCCGTGGGAGCTGTACGACATGGAGGCCGACCGCACCGAGCTGAACGACCTGTCGGCCGCGCATCCCGATCGCGTCGCCGACATGGCGCGGCAGTACGACGCATGGGCGCGCCGCTGCAACGTGATTCCGCGCGAGAAGATCCTCGAGCTGATGCGGCAGCAGAACGTGCCGCCGGCGTTCTGGGAGCGGGATCTGGTCTCCACATGACCCCGCGCGCCTGCTGCAGCCCGGCGCGCACCGCTGCCGCGGCACCCGCAGTTCGGGCGCGGGTGCCCGCGTCGGCAGACGCAGCGCGGG
>DATLGW010000545.1:0-11690 GCA_035540315.1 Burkholderiaceae bacterium
CGTGTCGCTGTGGGGGCTGCGGCTGCCGATTTGCCAGGGATTTGATCAGTATGCGAACGTGCGCCCGGCGCGGTTGCTGCCGGGGGTCTCGAGCCGACTGTCCGGCGCCGAGCAGATCGACTGGGTGATCGTCCGCGAGAACTCCGAAGGCGAGTACGCCGGCAACGGCGGGCGCACGCATCGGGGGCTGCCCGAGGAAGTCGCGACCGAGACGTCGGTCTTCACGCGGGCAGGGGTCGAACGCATCCACCGCTTCGCTTTCGAGCTTGCGCGCAAGCGCCCGCGCAGGAAGCTCACGCTGGTCACGAAGTCCAATGCGCAGCGGCACGGGATGGTGATGTGGGACGAGATCTTCTACGAGGTCGCTGCCCGCTATCCCGACGTCGCGACCGACCGCGAGCTCGTCGATGCGGTCACGACGCGGATGGTCCTGAAGCCGCAGACGCTGGACGTCGTCGTCGCGACGAACCTGCATGCGGACATCCTTTCGGACCTCGCGGCCGCGCTCGCCGGCAGCCTCGGCATCGCGCCGACCGCGAACCTGAATCCGGAGCGCCGGTTTCCGTCGATGTTCGAGCCGATTCACGGTTCTGCCTTCGACATCGTCGGCAAGGGGATCGCGAACCCGGTGGGAACGTTCTGGACGGTTTCGATGATGCTCGAGCACCTCGGCGAAGCCGCGGCCGCGCAGCGGCTGATGGCGGCGATCGAGGGCACGACCGCCGCCGGCCTGTGCACGCCCGACCTGGGCGGCAGCGCGAAGACTGCCGACGTCACCCGTGCCGTCTGCAAGCGGCTGCGCGGCTGACCGGGCGCCGGCGGGGGTGCCGGCGCGGAGGAATCCGATCGCGCTATTTCGCCGCGATCACCATGATCTCGACCAGCGCCGTCGGATCGGCGAGCTTCGCTTCGACGCAGGCGCGCGCAGGCACGTTCTTCGGATCGACCCACGCGTTCCAGACCTCGTTCATCGGCGCGCGGTTGCGGATGTCGGTGACCCAGATCTGAGCCGACAGGATCTTGGACTTGTTCGAGCCGCACTTCTCGAGGAGCCGATCGATCTCGGCGAGCACCTGCTGAGTCTGGCCCTTGATGTCCTGCGTCAGGTTCTCGGCGACCACGCCGGCCAGATAGACGGTGTTGCCGTGCTCGACGGCGTGCGACAGGATCTTGCCTTGCTCGTGGCGAGTGATGTTCATTCGGGCTCCTTTAGTCGTTATCGAACTGCCGCGCGGCTGCGGTCGGCGGCAGCGGAATCATAACCGTCGGATCGCGTTCCCATCGCTGCGCGCACGGTCAACGCTGCACGGTCGCCGCGATTGCGGTAAGGTCGATCCGCAACTGACTGCGGAGACCGCTCGATGGACGTCGACAAGCTGGTTGCGATCGATGTGCACACTCACGCCGAGGTGTCGTGCTGCCAGCCGCCGGACCTGTTCGGCAAGGAGTACGACGAGGCCGCGGACAAGTACTTCGGCACCGCGCTGCGCTGGGGGCGCCGGCCGACGATCCCGGAGTCGATCGAGTATTACCGCGAGCGCAACATCGGGCTGGTGATGTTCACCGTCGACTCCGAGGCGCAGATGGGCCGGCGCAAGGTGCCGAACGAGGAGGTCGCGAAGTTCGCCGCAGAGAACAGCGACATCATGATCGCGTTCGCCAGCATCGACCCGCACAAGGGCAGGATGGGCGCGCGGATGGCGCGCACGCTGATCCAGGAGCATGGCGTCAAGGGCTTCAAGTTCCATCCGACCACGCAAGGCTTCTTCGCGAACGACCGTATGGCGTATCCGATCTACGAGGTCATTGCCGAAGCGAAGCTGCCGGCGCTGTTCCACAGCGGCCACTCCGGCATCGGCACCGGGATGCGCGGCGGCGGCGGCCTGCGGCTGAAATATTCGAACCCGATCTATCTCGATGACGTCGCAGTCGATTTTCCCGACATGCCGATCATCATTGCGCACCCGTCGTGGCCATGGCAGGACGAGGCGCTGTCGGTTTGCCTGCACAAGCCGAACGTCTACATCGACCTGTCGGGATGGTCGCCGAAGTACTTCTCGCCGCAGCTGATCCAGCATGCGAACACACTGCTGAAGCACAAGATGCTGTTCGGCTCGGATTTCCCGCTGATCACGCCCGATCGCTGGCTGAAGGACTTCGACACCGTCGGCTTCAAGGACGAAGTCAAGCCGCTGATCCTGAAGCAGAACGCGATGCGGCTGCTCGGCTTGAAAGGCGGCGCCGGGAAGGCGACTGCCACGGTTGCGCCGGCCGACTGACAGCTGACTGACGATTTGCCAATCGGATCGGCCCGGGTAGCGGGCGCCGCCGGCGACGGCGCCCGCAGCCAGTGCCGCGTCAGCGGCTCATCTCGAAGACCACTTCACCCGACGCCGGATCGGTCACGCCGAGCCCGTTGCCGAGGTCCTCCAGCAGGTGCCGGAACGAGTCGAGCGTCGAGATCATTTTCGGACGCGCCGCCGCCAGGCTGTCGAACTTGTCCCACTCGCCGACCAGCATGAACGTTCGATCGCCGGTCTTGACCAGCGCTGCGCGCCGCATGCCCGGAAACGGCTCGCCGAGGTTCCGGTGGGCATCGATGAACGCCTGCTCCTGACCGGGCTTCACGCGAAACCGCACGACGTTGAAGGCAGTCATTTCGGTCCTCCGTGTAGAGGGCTAGGGGGACGGGAATTCTTCGCCGGTCCGGCGCGCCGCGCAAGCCGTCGGCGTGTTGCGGCGCACCTTGCGCGCGGGCGGCGTTAGGTCCAGACTGCCCCTTCGCTCCGACGCGTGCCGCAACGGCACCCGCCGAAGCCGGGTCTCCTGTACGACAACAAGAGGAGGTTTGGCGATGGCATATAGTCTCGAAGGGCGCCTGCTGGAAGTCTGCACCTGCAACACGCTGTGCCCGTGCTGGGTCGGCGACGACCCCGACAACGGAACGTGCCAGGGCACGCTGGCGTGGAAGATCGACAAGGGAACGATCGACGGAGTCGATGTGTCGGGGCTGTCGTTCGCCGGCCTCGCGGACATTCCGGGCAACATCCTGCAGGGCAACTGGAAGATGATCGCGTTCGTCGACGAGCGCGCGAACAAGGAGCAGGAAGAAGCGATGCTGGCGGTCTGGACCGGCAAGAAGGGCGGTCCGGTGGCCGATCTGGCGAAACTGGTCGGCGAGGTCGTCGACGTGCAGCGGGTGGCGATCCGCTTCGAAGTCGAGCAGGGCAAGGGCCGCCTGTCGCTCGGCAGCTTCGTTTCGTGCGAGCTCGAACCGTTCAGGGGTCCCGACGGCAAGCCGACTGCGCTCGTCGACAGCATCTTCACGACGATCCCCGGTTCGCCCGCGTACGTCGGCAAGGCGGCCAGCTACAAGGCCAAGGCGCCGAAGCTCGGATTGGACATCAACCTGACCGGCCACAACGCGGTCCAGGGCTCGTTCCACTTCAAGGGCTGAGCGCGCGCCGGCGGCGGGCGGCGCTGTACGCACCGCCGCCGGAACGCTGCGCGACGACGATGTCGCCGAACGTCTATCCGGCGCTGCGGCCGATC
This sequence comes from Burkholderiaceae bacterium, assembly GCA_035540315.1. Taxonomy (GTDB): domain Bacteria; phylum Pseudomonadota; class Gammaproteobacteria; order Burkholderiales; family Burkholderiaceae_E; genus DATLGW01. Next base: position 3,553 of record DATLGW010000545.1, read on the forward strand.
CCGCATCGCGGCCTGCTGCTGCCGCTGGTCGGCGCGCTGGTCGTGCTCGCGTGGATCGCTTTGTGGGTGTGGGACCTGGATCACGCGGTCTCGCTGACCGCGGCTGCGCCAGACGATCACGTGCATCACGCAGCGCATCCGCCGCCGGTCGAGGCCGGGACCCACTCGCATGCGAGCGCGCATCACGCGCCGTCCGATGCCGCGCCGCGCTGGCGTGCGGTCGCCGCCACCTACGTCGGCGGCTGGCTGCTGATGACGATCGCGATGATGCTGCCGACCACGCTGCCGCTGCTGGAGATCTTCCGCCGGATGATTGCCGCGCGCAGCGACCGCGGGCTGCTGCTGGCGCTGCTGATCGTCGGATATCTCGCGATCTGGCTGGCGTTCGGGCTGCTGGCGTTCGCGGCGATCTACGGTTTGCAGCACGCGCTCGTCGCGACCGGCTGGGCCGAGCCGATGGCATGGTTCTTCGGCAGCGCGCCGCTGCTGCTGGCCGGCGCGTTCCAGTTCACGCGCCTGAAGTACCGCTGCCTGGAAGACTGCCGGGCGCCGCTCGGCTTCGTCGTTCAGCACTGGCGGGGCGGGGCGCCGTGGCGGCAGGCGCTCGCAATCGGCGTGCATCACGGCGCGTACTGCGTCGGATGCTGCTGGGCGCTGATGCTGGTGATGTTCGCGGTGGGAACCGCCCACCTGACGTGGATGCTGCTGCTGGGCGGCGTGATGGCGATCGAGAAGAACGTGCGCTGGGGGCGGCGGATCAGCGCGCCGCTGGGGCTGACGCTGATCGCATGGGGCGCGGTGCTTGCGCTGATGCACTGGCTGCACCTGCCCGCCGACGGGATCCGTGCCGGGCGGATCGACGAGCTGCCTGCGCTGTTGCTCGTTGCGGTCGCCGCCACCGTGACGCTCGGCTGGTGGCTCGGAGGCCGACTGCTGCGCCGGCGGTTGCAGCGGCGCTGAACGTCCGGTCCGATCCTCGGGGCGTGGGCGCGCACGACCGTGCTCCGCCCGGGCGTGCTTCTTGCTGGCTACCGGCACGATGAAATCGAGCGAAACCGTCGTGTCGAACGTCTCCAGCAAGATCAGCGCGCTGCGCGGGTCGGTCGTCGGCTATGCGACCGACGACCGCGACTACTCGAGTCCGCATGAGCGCGCGACCCGCGAGGGTATCGCTCGCCGGATCGCGGAGCTCAAGGGCTACGAGTACGCCGGCGAGTACGAGCCGTCGCAGCGGTACGGGGGACCGGTGTATTTCGTGCCGAGCGACACGCTGGTCGGGATCGAGAATGCGCACGGGCTCGGGATCCGCAGCGAGAACGATCTGTTCGGCGGCGTCGTCCCCTATGCATTCGTTGCGACCAAGGCAATCACGCACCCGCTGATCGAGCCGCATGCGTTCGCGCCCGAAGGCTGGTCGCGCGATTTCTGGCACCGCGTCCATGATTCGGTCCCGTTCGGCTACACCGTGTTCACGCCGGAGGACGTGCGCAGCGTCGGCGCATCGCTGCTCAAGCGCCGCTGCCCGGTGCGCATCAAGCGCGTACGGGCGACTGCGGGCCGCGGCCAGCAGGTCGTCACGACCGCGGCCGAGCTCGAGCAGGCGCTGGCGGCGATGGATGCGGGCCGGATCGCCAACGACGGGCTGGTGCTCGAGGAGAACCTCGACGACGTCACGACGCTGAGCGTCGGCCAGGTGCGCGTCGCCGGGATCGTCGCGAGCTACTACGGCAGCCAGACGCTGACGGTCGACAATCAGGGCGAGCAGGTCTACGGCGGCTCGGACCTGGTCGTCGTGCGAGGCGACTTCGATGCGCTGCTCGAGATGCGCCTGCCAGACGACGTGCGGCGTGCAGTCGCGCATGCCCGCACCTACGATGCCGCCGCCCGCGAGTGCTTTCCCGGCTTCTTCGCGTCGCGGCGCAACTACGACGTCGTGCTCGGCCGCGACTGCGACGGCCGCGAGCGCTGCGGCGTGCTCGAGCAGTCGTGGCGCATGGGCGGCGCAAGCGGCGCCGAACTCGGCGCGCTGCACGCGTTCCACGACGAGCCGTCGCTGCACGTGGTGCGCGCGCGCACCGTCGAGCTGTACGGCGGGCGCGAGAAACCGCCGCCGCATGCGACCGTGTATTTCAACGGCATCGACGATCGGGTCGGTCCGATGCTGAAGTACGCCGTGGTCGAGCCCCATGCCGACACGCGATGAGGCGCTGGACATAGAGGTCGACGGCCAGCACCTGGCGGCGACGCTGGTCAGCCCGGCGGTGTTCGTGCCGGGGGTGCTGTTCGTGCACGGCTGGGGCGGCACCCAGGAGCAGTATCTGTCGCGCGCGCGGCAGATCGCCGCGCTCGGCTGCATCTGTCTCGCGTTCGATCTGCGCGGCCACGCGCGCCATGCGTCGCTGTACGAGAGCGTGTCCCGCGAGGACAGCCTGCGCGACGTGGTCGCCGCGTACGACCGGCTCGTCGCGCACCCGATGGTCGATCCGACGGCGATCGCCGTGGTCGGCAGCAGCTACGGCGGATACCTGGGCGCGATACTGGCGTCGCTGCGCCCGGTGCGCTGGCTCGGGCTGCGCTCGCCGGCGCTGTACCGCGACGACGACTGGGCGGTTCCGAAGCAGAAGCTCGACCGGGCGCGGCTGTCCGAGTATCGGCGCAGCCGAGTCACGCCGGCGCAGAACCGGGCACTCGGGGCATGCGCGCAGTTCCAGGGCGACGTGCTGATCGTTGCCTCCGAGCACGACACGGTGATCCCCCATCAGGTGATCGACAATTACCGCGCCGCGTTCACGCGGTCGCGCTCGATGACGTACCGATTGATCGAGCACGCCGACCACGGCCTGTCGGATCCGAAATCGCAACTGGCCTACACGTCGCTGCTGGCCAAGTGGATGACCGAGATGATGCTCGGCGCCCGCGTCGGCGAGCATTCTCCCGAGCCGGAGGTCGCCGCGCCCGTGTCGCAGGAGGCCGCGGAACGGCCCGAGTGACGGGTCGCGCAGGCGCAGCATCATGCGCAGTCGCCGCGGCCACATTCGGATCGGGATCTCCGGATGGCGCTATCCGCCGTGGCGCGGCGTGTTCTACCCCGCGGGGCTCGCGCAGCGGCGCGAGCTCGAATACGCGTCGCGCTGCTTCGCGTCGGTCGAGATCAACGGCACGTTCTACTCGATGCAGCGCCCCGAGTACTTCCACCAGTGGCACGCCGAGACGCCGCCGGGATTCGTGTTCGCGCTGAAGGGATCGCGTTTCATCACGCACATGCTGAAGCTGCGAAATCACGAGGCGGCGCTCGCGAACTTCTTCGCGTCCGGCGTGCTTGCGCTGAACGAGAAGCTGGGTCCGATCCTGTGGCAACTGCCGCCGCAGCTGTCGTTCGATGCCGAGCGCGTCGATTCGTTCCTGAACACGCTGCCGCGCGACACCGCGCAGGCGCTTGCGGTCGCCCGCGGTCACGACGCGCGCGTTGCGGGACGCGACTGGCTCGAGATCGACGCGGTGCGGCCGATGCGCCATGCGCTCGAGGTCCGCCACCCGAGCTTCGGCACGCCGGAGTTCATCGCGCTGTTGCGCCGCCACCGCGTCGCGTTGGTCGTTGCCGACACCGCAGGCACGTGGCCGTGTATCGAGGACACAACAGCGGATTTCATCTATGTGCGGCTGCATGGCGACACTGAACTGTATGCAAGCGGCTACACCGACGAAGCGCTGGACCGGTGGGCCCGTCGGCTCGACGCGTGGGCGCGCGGTGGCCAGCCGCCCGATGCCCGCACGTCCGGACCCGCCCCGCCGCCCGGGGCGCCGCGCGACGTCTATTGCTACTTCGACAACGACGCGAAAGTCAGGGCGCCGTTCGATGCGCGGGCGCTGATGCAGCGGCTCGGGGTGCCGATGGCGCCGGAGTTGCCGGCGCAGCGTTCGAGGAAGTTGCGCAGCTCGGCGATCACTTCGTCGTTGTGACCCGCCCACACGTGTCCGCCGGTCTCGAAGCCGACGAACCGTGCACCGGCAATCTGCTCGGCGGTGTACCGCGCGCCGGCGAAGCTGCCGAACAGGTCGTCGCTGACGCCGATGATCAGCGTCGGACACCGGATCCGCTCGAGCGCAAGCCGGCGCAGCGAGCGCGCGATCCGGGCATCGTTGTCGATGCCTGGCATCCGCGCCTGCAGCGGCATGATCGACTGCATCAGCGCAGCGACCCGCTCGCGTTCGGTCGGGCTGGCCGAATGCACGCGTCCCGGCGGCGTGCCCAGCACGTTGCGGATCACGGTGTTCGGACGCAGCTTCAGCGTCATCCAGTACGCGAGATCGGACGCCATCACCGTCGTCAGCACCCGCTCGCGAACGACCGCCGGCGCGGCCGACGCGCGTGAACCCGGCGGCTTCCATGCGAGCGGGACGAGCAGCGCCAGTCCGCGGCAGCGCTCGGGGTGGCGAATCGCGAATTCCATCGCCGACGGCGCGCCGGCCGAGCCGCCGATCACCGCCGCGCGGCCGATACCGAGTGCATCGAGCAGCGCTGCATGCGCATCGGCCTGCGCTGCCGGCGAGGCATCGGCGGGCAGCGGCGTGCGCAGGAAGCCGAAGCGGGACATCGCGACCAGGTGCAGGCTGCGCTGGGCCAGCGGCCCCAGGACCGCGAGCGCCTGATCGAAGCCGCCCGCGGCGCCGTGCACGGCAAGCACGCACGCGCCGCTGCCTGCGCTGGCATATTCGATCGGGCCGCAGCGCGTGTCGGCGATGACGCTGCCGCTGCCGGCGCGCAGCTGGCACTCGTGCAGATCGCGACGGAACCGCGATGCTCCGAAAGCGCCGGCGGCGAACGCAGTCATCGCCGCAGCGGCCGCGCCGATTCCCTTCGTCGTTGCCTGCATGGCGCGGATTTTCCACGGGGCCGCAACGACCAACATCAATCGGTTTTCCACACCGGCTAACATCGGATTGACAACTGGGGCGGATCACCATGCGAATCCTGAGCTGGAACATTCAGTACGGCCGCGGTGTCGACGGCAGGATCGACCTGCCGCGGATTTGCGATCGCATCGTCGGGTTCGGCGATCCGGACGTGATCTGCCTGCAGGAGGTCGCCGCAGGGTTCGATCGGATCGACGGCGGCGTCGATCAGGTCGCGCGGCTGGCGCGGCTCTTTCCGGCGTACCAGGTGCTGTACCGCCCGGGGCTCGAGTGGCTCGACGGGCCGCGGCCGCGGCGCTTCGGCAACCTGATGCTGTCGCGGCTGCCGGTCTACGAGCTGCAGTCGCATCCGCTGCCCCGCCCGCCCGATCCGAAACACCGGCACATGCCGCGCCACCTGTTGCAGATCCTGGTGGCGGCGCCTGCCGGTCCGTTGCGCATCGCGACGACGCACCTCGAGTACTTTTCGGCGCTGCAGCGCGACGCGCAGGTCGCGCGGATCGTCGAGCTGGAGGCCGAATGGTCGGGCGGCGACGACGCGCCGCCGCTTGCCGGAAACGACAGCTATGCGTCGCGGCCGGTTGCGATCGGCACGGTCTGGTGCGGCGATTTCAACTTCGCTTCCGACGATCCGAACTACCGGCGAATCCAGCAGGGCGCCGCGCGGCTCGTGGATGCATGGACTCGGGTCGCGCCGGGTCAGCCGCATCCGCCGACCTGCGGCGTGCACGATCGGATCCAATGGGTGCAGGGCCCGCACACGCGGGATTTCTTCTTCGTGTCCGAGCGCATCGCATCCAAGGTGACCGCAGTCGAGGTCGACGTCGACGTCGACTACTCCGACCATCAGCCGGTGTTGCTGACGCTGTCCCCTTAGCGGATTGCGAGCTCAGGGCGCCGTGGCTGCCGCGGTCGTCAGCCCGCCGGCGTTGCCGGCGCGCTCGCGAAGCCAGATTTCGAATTCGCCCGACGGCATCGGGCGGCTCATCTGGAACCCTTGGTACTCGTCGCAGCCGAGCGCCTGCAGGTACGCCAGCTGCTCGTCGGTCTCGACCCCTTCGGCCACCACGGTCAGGCGCAGGTTGTGTGCCATCGCGATTGTCGCGCGAACGATCGCGGCATCATCGGGATCGGTCGAGATGTCGCGGATGAACGAGCGGTCGATCTTGAGCTTGTGGATCGGGAACCGCTTCAGGTAACTGAGGCTCGAATAGCCGGTACCGAAATCGTCGATCGATACCTGCACGCCGATTGCCGACAGCCGCTCGAGCGTTTGAATCGCATCCGAAGGGTTGTGCATCACCACGCTTTCGGTCAGCTCAATCTCCAGGTAACGCGGCGCAAGGCCGGCCGCCGCGAGCGCAGCCGCGATCGAATCGAGCAGGTGCCTGTCGCGGAACTGCGCAGCCGAGAGATTCACCGCGACCCGCAGCGCCGGCAGCCCGGCCTGCTGCCACGCCTTGTTCTGCCGGCACGCCTCGCCGATGACCCAGCGCCCGATCGGAATGATGAGCCCCGTTTCCTCGGCCAGCGGAATGAACTCCTGCGGCGGAATCAGCCCGCGTCCCGCGCGCTGCCAGCGCACCAGCGCCTCCATGCCGACCAGCGCTCCCGACTCCACCTCCAGCTTCGGCTGGTAGTGCAGCAGCAGCTCGCGGCGCTCGACCGCGCGCCGCAGATCGTTCTCGAGCATCAGCCGCTCCGGGAAGAACGTCTTCATTCGGGTCGAGAACACGTGGACCGTGTTGCGGCCCGCTTCCTTGGCGCTGTACATCGCGGCGTCGGCGCGGGTGATCAGCTCCTGCGCGCTGCGGCCGTGCAGCGGAAAGATGCTGATGCCGACGCTGGGCGTGATGAACAGCTCGTGTTCGTGCACGCGAAACGGCTGGCGCATTTCGTCGAGGATCCGCGCTGCGACCTTCAGCGCCTCGTCCACCTCGCCGATCCCGGGCAGCAACACGACGAACTCGTCGCCGCCCAGCCGCGATACCGTGTCTTCTGCGCGCGCCTGCGCCAGCAGCCGGGCGGCGACCGCGCGCAGCAATTCGTCTCCGACGCAGTGCCCCAGCGAGTCGTTGATCTGCTTGAAGCGGTCGAGATCGACGAACAGCACCGCACACCCCTGCTCGGAGCGCTGTGCGTGCGCAAGCGCCTGTCCGATCCGATCCTCCAGGAGCAGGCGGTTCGGCAGCTTCGTCAGCGGGTCCTGCAGCGCCTGGCGCTGCAGCTCGTCGTTGACCTGCTTCAACGATGCGGCCATCTGCGCCGTTTTCGACGCCATCCGGGCGTCGACCACTGACAGCCCGAGCGTCACGCACAGGACCGCCAGCGTCGTGAAGGCGAGCGTGATCGCCATCCATGAGTTGTCGACCAGCGGACCCGTCAGGCACACCGTATCCGGCGCGAACCGCGCTGCCGCCATGCCGGTGTAATGCATGCCCGTGATTGCCAATCCCATGATCACTGCGGCAGCCGATTTCGCATGCCGCATCCATCCGGAGTCGCTGCGCAGCGTGAACGCGATGAACAGCGCTGCGTGCGACGCGAGAACCGCGATCGCGACCGACGCTGTGAACAGCGTCGGATCGTACGAGATCGGCGGCGCCGTCTGCATTGCCGCCATGCCGGTGTAATGCATCGCGCTGATTCCGATGCCCATCAGCACGCCGCCCAGCGCCAGGTGCGGCCATCGCATCGTGTCGCGGCTGACGGTGTAGAGCGCGAAACCGGAGACGATCCCGGCGATCAGCATCGACACCAGCGTGGTCGCGATGTCGTAGCCCATCGGCACCGGCAGGCTGAACGCCAGCATCCCGATGAAGTGCATCGACCAGATGCCGATCCCCATCGCGAACGCGCCGCCGGCGAGCCATGCCCGGGCGGCGATGCCGCGGGAAGCGGTGATGCGGGTCGCAAGGTCCAGCGCCGTGTACGACGCGAGAATCGCCACCAGCACCGACAGCGTCACGAGCCAGGAATTGTAGGTTCCGGTCATCGGGCGGGCCCGGGAGGGTCCCGGCAGTATCCGGGGCGGCAGCATGCGGCACCGGCGCGGAAGGACCAGCGGTTCCGGCGCTCCGCCCAATGGTCGCCGCGGCGCTTGAAGGTGTCGATAGCCAGACGCAATTGCGCCGGCCTTCTTGAAGTCGACGAACGAGCGCGTGCTGCCGGCCGTGCACCAGGCAACGAGCCGTCCCAGCTGAGGCTCGTGGCCCACCGCGCCG
>DATLGW010000546.1:0-1966 GCA_035540315.1 Burkholderiaceae bacterium
TTCCTCGGCTATCTGATCGAAATCGCCGGCGTCCGGATCCTGCATTCGGGCGACACCATCCCGTTCAGCGGCCTGGCCGACCGGATCCGGCGGCATCGTCCCCACGTGGCGCTGCTGCCGGTGAATGGCCGCTCCGCCGAGCTGCTCGCCGGCGGCGTCCCTGGAAATCTGTTCCTGGACGAGGCAATCGCGTTGTGCACGGATTGCGGAATACCCGCAATGATTGCGCACCATTACGGCATGTTCTCCTTCAATACGATTGCCGCCGACCGGATCGACCGCCGCGCCACCGAGACCGGCCCGCAACTGCGGCTGGTGCGCGCCCGACCCGGTGTCGAATACACTGTCGGAGTCCATCCGAAACAGCCATGACCGAATCGCGCGACGCAGCCATTGCCAATCACCGGCGCACGGGCAACAGCGAGCCGTCGTCGGCGCCGAACATCCTCGAGGTGATCCGCACGCGGCACGCGCAGCTGCGCAAGTCCGACCGCAAGGTCGCGGACGTGCTGCTGGCCGACCCGCGCAAGATCATGAATGCAACCGTCGCCGAGACCGCGCAGATGGCGAAGGTCAGCCAGCCGACGGTGATCCGCTTCTGCACCGCGGTCGGTTGCTCAGGATTCCAGGAACTGAAGATCCGGCTGGCGCACGCATTGGCGTTGGGCACGCCGGCGACGCACTCGGTGCTGCAGGACACCGATCCCGCGGAGGTCGTCGTAGAGAAGATCTTCGACTACACGATCACCAGCCTCGATTGGGCGCGCCACCATCTTGACAAGGCTGCGCTGAACGCCGCGATCGAAATGCTGCTGAAGGCCAAGGCGATCGAATTTTTCGGTTTCGGCGCTTCCGGCATCGTGGCGGCCGACGCGCAGCAGAAATTTCCGCTGTTCGGCGTGCCCTGCGGCGCGCAGAACGATTCGCACCAGCAGATCATGGTCGCATCGATGATGCGGCGAGGCGACGTCGCGGTCGTGATTTCCAACACCGGCCGCACACGCTCGATCACCGAGATCGCCCGCACTGCGCGCGAGAGCGGCGCGCAGGTGATCGGGCTGACCGGATCGGGCGATTCGCCGCTGGTCGACTACTGCGACGTGACGCTGGTCGTCGAGACGCTCGACAACACCAACATCTATACGCCGACGATTTCGCGGATCGCGACGCTGGTGGTCATCGACGTGCTGTCGACTGCCGTCGCGATGCGCCGAGGCGCGGCGCACATGCAGCGGTTCACGCGCATGAAGCGCGTGCTCAACCACCTGCGGTTCAACGAGCCTTTTTGATCGTCTTGCGCGGGGGCGCGATTCCGGCGATTCCCTCGGAGGCGCGGCACACGGCCGCGGTGTCCTCGTCGCCGTAGCCGCCCGCAAGCGCCGCCTTGAACAGCGACGCCGCCGTCGAAAACAGCGGCGTCGGACAGGTCAGCGCATCGGCGAACTCGCTGATCACGTGCAGGTCCTTGCGCCACAGCGACAGCGGCATCGTACGTATCGGCAGGTACTCGTCAGCGATCAACATCGGCCCGCGGACCTTCATCGCGGTCGAGCCGCCGGCGCCGTCGCTGACGACTTCGAACATCTTCGCCGGATCGAGCCCTGCCTTGCGCGCCAGCGCGAACGCCTCGCCGGCGGCAGCCGTATGGATCGCCACCAGCAGGTTCGCGATGAATTTCGCCTTCGATCCGTTGCCGTATTCGCCCAAATAGTGCGGCGCCCGGGAAAAGCCCTCGAACACCGGCAGGAAGCGGTCATACGCGTCGCGCGAGCCGCTGGCATACACCAGCACGTCGCGCTGCAGCGCCTGCACGCCCGAACCCGACAACGGGCAGTCGAGCGTCTCGATCCCCTCGGGCTCGAGCGCAGCGCGTGCCGCCAGCTTGTCCTGCAGCGAAAACGTGCTGGTCTCGGCGAGGATCCGACCACTCAGTCCCAGCCCCCGCAGCGCATCCACGGTCGCCTGC
>DATLGW010000547.1:0-14860 GCA_035540315.1 Burkholderiaceae bacterium
GCGCTGCTGCACGGTCTGCTGCTGCTCGGGCGTCAGCAGCCGGTAGACCTGGTTTGCCGCGGCAGTGCGCAGCTGCGCGATGTCGGCGATCGCGCGCGCGGTCCGATCCGACGCCGCTTTGACGCGCGCCTCGTCGAACTCGGTCGACAGCGCGAGCCGCTGCAGTTCCTGGCGCGCCTGGCGCAGCTCCTTGCCCTTCGCACGCACCTGCGGCGCCTGCGCATGCAGGATCTCGAAAATGCGATCGCGCTGCTCCTCGCTCAGATCGAGGCCGCGCAGCAGCCGCATGCCCAGCCCGATGCCGTAGCCTTCGCCGTGGTGCATTCCGCGCATGCCGTGCATCCGGCCGTGACCGTCGCCGTGGTGCATGCCGCGCATGCCGTGCATCGCGCCTGCCGCGCCGGCGCCTTGCATCATCGGCTGCTGCCCGTAACCGGGACGGGAATCGGGACCGTGGCCTGCGGGCTGTGCGAACGCGATGAGCGGCGCAGCGAGCGCGATGCTGCCGGCAACGACGTACTTCGAGAACGGGCGGGTGTTCATGTTCGGATCTCCTTGAAAGAATCGATGTCGGGTAGCGACGCGACGAATGCTGCGCCGTTTCCGGGTAAACCGCGGCGCATCGCGTGTAAAGATTCGTAAACGAGCGTGACAGCGGCCGTACGGATCGGCGGTGCCGGTCCCGGCTGCCGATATGATCGCCTCCGAGGACTCGCCGGATGCGGCAATTGCGCGGTTGCGCGGCCGTCCGGGGGTGAACGAGCGAATGACACGGGTATTGCTGATCGACGACGACGTCGAGCTCGCCGAGATGCTCAAGGAGTATCTCAGCCGCGAAGGCTTCGATGCCGAGCTCGCTCACGACGGCGCCACCGGGGTCGAGCGCGCCACCACGGGTCGTCACGACATCGTCGTGCTCGACGTGATGATGCCGGGCATCACCGGCGTCGAAGCGCTGCGCCGGATCCGCCGCGCGAGCCGGGTGCCGGTGCTGATGCTGACGGCAAAAGGCGACGACGTCGACCGCGTCGTCGGCCTGGAGCTCGGCGCCGACGACTACGTGCCCAAGCCGTGCACGCCGCGCGAGCTCGTCGCGCGGCTGCGCGCGATCCTGCGCCGCGTCCAGGGCGCTGCCGCGCCCGGTGCGGCCGATGCGATCGAGGTCGGTCCGCTGGTGCTGTCGCCGCCGACTCGGCGGGCGACGTGGCGCGGCGTCGCGCTCGAGCTGACCAGCGCCGAGTTCAACCTGCTCGAGGTGCTCGCGCGGCGTGCCGGCCAGGTCGTCGGCAAGGCCGAGCTCGCCGAGCGCGGGCTGGGCCGGCCGCTGGCGCGTTTCGACCGCAGCGTCGACGTCCACGTCAGCAGCATTCGCCACAAGCTCGGCGCGCGCGCCGACGGCTCGTCGTGGATCCAGACCGTGCGCGGCCGCGGCTACCAGCTCGTGCGCGACTGACCACCGGACACGCGATGGGCCGACTGTTCTGGAAAGTGCTGCTGGCGTTCTGGCTGACGTTGATCGTGGCCGGGATCCTGGTCGGTCTGGCGGTGCGCGTGCACGAGCGCGAGGTCGCGCGCGACGAGCCGGTGGTCGCCTTCGGGCCGCTCGCAGGCGGACCGCGCGCCGAGGCGCTGGCCAGCGCAGGCGCCGCGACGCTGCGCCACGGCGGGGTCCCGGCGCTGCGTTCGATGCTCGAGGAGGCCGGACGGCCCCGGATCGCCCCGCGATTGCTGGCCGTGGATCCGCAGGGCAACGAGCTGCTGGGGCGGCCGGTCCCCGCGGAGGCGCTGGCGCGCGCGCGCGAGCTCGTCGCGAACGGCCAGCCGGCCCGCGGCGTGCGGCTGGCGCAGGATCCGGCGGGGCAAGCCTGGCTGCTGTTCACGCCGCTGCCGGCTGCGGTGGCCGAGCGAATGGCGCCCGGCATGCGCGGCGCGCCGCGCTGGGCCGCACAGCCGGCGGCGCACGGGCCGGTGCGCACCCCGTTGTCGCCGCTGGTGGCGATCGGAATCGGCGTGCTCGCGAGCCTGGCGTTCAGCGCGCTGCTTGCCTGGTACCTGGCGCGGCCGATCCGCCATCTGCGCGGCGCGTTCGCGGCGGTCGCCGACGGTCGCCTCGACACGCGGGTGGCGCCGCTGATGGGACGGCGGGCCGATGAAGTCGCCGACCTCGGCCGCGACTTCGATCGGATGACGCAGCGCCTGCAGCAGCTGCTCGACTCGCAGCGCCGGCTGCTGCACGACGTGTCGCACGAGCTGCGCTCGCCGCTGGCGCGCCTGCAGGCCGCCACCGGCCTCGTTCGCCAGGATCCGCAGCGACTCGAGCCGGTGCTCGATCGGATCGAGCGCGAAACGATGCGGCTCGATGCGCTGGTGGGCGAGCTGCTGGCGCTGGCGCGACTCGAATCAGGCGGCGCCGGCGTTGCGGCCCGCCTGCGCCTCGAAACGGGCATCCGCGACGTTCATTGCGAATCCGACGGCGAGTTCGTCGTCGACGCCGACGTCGAGCTGCTGCACCGCGCGCTCGAGAACGTCGTGCGCAATGCGGTGAAATTCACCGCCGAGGGCACGGCAGTCGACATCACGCTGCGCGCGAGCGCCGATCCCGGGCGGATCGAGATCGATGTCTGCGACCGCGGTCCCGGCGTGGCCGCCGGCGAGGCCGACGCAATCTTCGAGCCGTTCTATCGCGGCGGCAGCGCGCCCGGCAGCGGCTTCGGGCTCGGGCTCGCGATCGCGCGCCGCGCCGTCGAGCTGCACGGCGGAACGATCCGCGCGCGCAACCGCGACGGCGGCGGCCTGCAGGTGACGATCACGCTGCCGCGCAGCCGCGTCAGCGCATCGAGCCGCGGCGGAACAGATTGACGATCGCCAGCAGGATGATCGCGCCGAGCAGCGACACGATCAGCGCGCCGAAGCTGAACTGGTTCATGTTGATCGTGCCGACGCCCACCAGCGGCGAGATCAGCCAGCCCCCCAGCGCAGCGCCGACGATGCCGACGATGACGTTCAGTACGATGCCTTGCTGCGCATCGGTCCGCATGATGATGCTGGCGACCCAGCCAATCAGCCCTCCAACGACCAGCCAGATGATCAGGTTCATTGCTCTTCCTCCCAGCGCAGGCGTGCGCAGCGGGTAGCTCAGCACGGAACGTGCCAGCCAGCAAGCCCTGCCGTGGCGAAAAGGGCGCAGCGGAGCCGGATCGAGCGGATCCCCTGCCCCGGTCGAGCAGGCATAAACTGCGGGGGACCCGCAGCGACCCCCGCTGCCACGCACGAGGAAACCGATGCCGCAGACGCCGAAGCAGACGACGCAGTGGCCGCGGATCGCGGTGTTCGGCGCCGGCGCCGTCGGCTGCTACTTCGGCGCCCGGTTGGCCGAGGCCGGCGCACCGGTGACGCTGATCGGGCGGCCCGCCCACGTGCAGGCGATACGCGCGAACGGCCTGCTGTTCGAGTCCGGCGGCGCGCAGCGCGCAATCGCAGTCGCCGCCGACACCGATCCGGCCGCGGTCGCGGATGCGCAGATCGTGCTGCTGTGCGTGAAAACGCTCGACACCGAAGCCGCTGCGCGCGAGCTGGCGCCGCGGCTGGCGCCGGCGGCAACGCTGGTGAGCCTGCAGAACGGCGTCGACAATGTCGAGCGCGTTCGCGCGGCCGCGGGCATCGATGCGCTGGCCGCGGTGGTCTACGTCGGCGCCTCGATGCCGGCGCCGGGCCATCTGCGGCATGCGGGGCGCGGCGAGCTGGTGCTGGGCGAGTACCCGATCGGCGACGCTGCGCCGGCCGCTGCGCCTGCCGCTTCGACCCGCGCCGAGCGTCTGGCGCAGGTTTTCTCGCGGGCGGCGATTTCGTGCACGGTATCGGCCGACATCCGCGTGCCGCTGTGGACGAAACTGGTGATGAACTGCGCATTCAATGCGGCATCGGCACTGACCCGCGCGCAGTACGGCCGCCTCGTCGACGACGCGGCGATCCGCGCGCTGATGCGCGACGTGATCGACGAATGCGTTGCCGTCGCAGCGGCCGACGGCGTCGCGCTCGACGGCGCCGATGCGCTGCACGCGGATGCGCTGGCGCTGGGTCGCGCGATGGCGTCGGCGACCTCGTCGACGTCGCAGGACATCGAGCGCGGGCGCGCGACCGAGATCGATTCGCTGAACGGCTACGTCGCGCGCCGCGGCCGGGCCCGCGACGTGCGCACGCCGGTGAACTCGGCGCTGCACGCGCTGGTCAGGCTGCGCGAGCGCAGCGGGGCCGCGATCAGCTGACGCCCACCGGCAGCGGCGACAGCGGCTTGATCGTTTCCAGACAGACCGTCGAGCGCGTCGCGGCCACGCCCGGGATCTGCATCAGCCGGTCGGTCAGCAGCTCCGACAGTCCTCTGAGATCGCGCGCGACGACCTTGAGCAGGTAATCGTATTCGCCGGAGATCGTGTAGCACTCGACGATCTCGGGAAACTCCTTGATCAGCGACTCGAGCCGGCGTGCCCGTTTCGCCTGCTCGCGGTCGAGCGCTATGCTGACGAACGCGGTCACGCCGAATCCGAGCGCCTCGGCATCGACCAGCGCCGCATAGCGTTTGATCACGCGCCGTTGCTCGAGCTGGCGCACGCGCCGGAAGCACTGCGGCGCCGACAGATGCACGCGCTCGGACAGCTCGACGTTCGACGCGCGACCGTTCTGCTGCAGCGCCTGCAGGATGCCGCGGTCGAATCGGTCGAGAGTGAAATTTTCTTTCTCCATGCCCGTCCTTGGAGCAATTATCTTTCTCATCCTACCGCCCATCCGCTGCCGAACGCAAACCCATTTCGCGGGCTCGCGCCTATAGTCGGCAGCACGGCTGACGCCGAGGCGGGCGGCCGCCCTCAGCCCAGCGCCGGCCGTGCCGGTCGAGGATGCGCAATGACGACTGACCGCAAGGATTTCGCGATCGAGCTCGAGGAGCGCTTCGGCGCGCGCAACTACCTGCCGCTGCCGGTCGTGCTGACGCGCGGCGAAGGCGTGTGGCTGTGGGACGCCGACGGCCGCCGCTATCTGGACATGATGTCGGCCTATTCGGCGGTCAGCTTCGGGCATTCGCATCCGCGGCTGCTCGACGCGCTGTGCGCGCAGGCTGCGCGGCTCGCGGTCACGTCGCGCGCGTTCCACACCGACGTGCTGGGTCCGTTCCTGCGCGAGCTGTGCGAGGCCACCGGCATGGATCGCGCGCTGCCGATGAACACCGGCGCCGAGGCGGTCGAGACCGCGATCAAGGCCGCCCGCAAGTGGGGGTATCGGGTCAAGGGGATTCCCGAGGGCCGTGCCCAGATCATCTGCGCGCACGGGAACTTCGCCGGGCGCACGACGACGATCGTCAGCTTCTCGAGCGAACCCCAATATCGCGACGGCTTCGGGCCGCTGACGCCCGGGTTCGTGTCGGTGCCGTTCGGCGATGCGGCTGCGCTCGAGGCCGCGATCACGCCGCACACCGCCGCGTTCCTGGTCGAGCCGGTCCAGGGCGAGGCAGGCATCATCGTGCCGCCGGCGGGGTATCTGCGGGCCGCGCGCGAGATCTGCACGCGCCGCAACGTGCTGCTGATCTGCGACGAAGTCCAGACGGGGCTCGGCCGCACCGGCCGGCTGCTCGCTTGCGCGCACGAAAACGTGCGTCCCGACGGCCTGACGCTGGGCAAGGCGCTCGGCGGCGGGCTGCTGCCGGTGTCGGCGTTCCTCGCTCGCGAAGACGTGATGGCGGTGTTTCGCCCGGGCGACCACGGCAGCACGTTCGGCGGCAATCCGCTCGCGGCGGCAGTGGGCCGCGAAGCGTTGCGGTTGCTGCACGACGAGCGGCTGGCCGAGCGTGCCGCCGCGTCCGGCGCCGATCTGCTTGCGCGGCTG
Source organism: Burkholderiaceae bacterium (assembly GCA_035540315.1). Classification (GTDB taxonomy): domain Bacteria; phylum Pseudomonadota; class Gammaproteobacteria; order Burkholderiales; family Burkholderiaceae_E; genus DATLGW01. The sequence continues at coordinate 5,875 of DATLGW010000547.1, forward strand.
CGCGAGATCGACCACCCGGCCGTGCGCGAGGTGCGTGGAAAGGGCCTGCTGATCGGGCTCGACCTGGATCCGGCCGTGGTCAGCGCGCGCCGGTTCTGCGAGGCGCTGATGCGCCGCGGCGTGCTCAGCAAGGAAACCCACGAAACGGTCGTGCGGCTGGCCCCGCCGCTGACGATCGAGCGCGAGCAGATCGGCCAGGCCGTGCAGGCGATCGAGGCAGTGCTGCAGACGATTCCGCGAAGCGCGCCCGTGCCCGAGACCGTCTAGCGCGCGTTCACTCCCCGCGGGCGGCTAGACCGACTCGCGCGCCACCGCGCTGCGGCCGTTCGCAAAGCGGGCCAGCAGCATTCCGGCCCCCGCGACGCCCAATCCGATCAGCGACAGCTGCAGGTGGCTGAGCTCGAGCTCGCCGCCGCCGGGCAGCGCCATCATCATGCCGCCTCCGAAGATCAGCAGCCGCGCGATCCAGCCGGTCGGCTGCTTGCCGATTCGCCCGAGCCCGATCACGTAGCCCTCGAGCGCCGATGCGATCAGCCAGATGCCGGCGACGGCAGTGGCGACGACCACTGCGATCTCGCCCCAGTCGCCGCGCAGGATCAGCGCCGGGTTCAGCACGAAGAAGAACGGCACGAAATACATCGTGCTGCCCAGCCGGACCGATTGCAGGCCCACCTTCATCGGCTGTGCGCCGGCGACGCCGGCCGCCACGAACGACGCCAGCGACACCGGCGGCGTGATGAACGACACCATTCCCCAATACATCATGAACAGGTGCACCGCGACCGGGTCGAAGCCGGCGCGAACCAGCGGCGGCGCGAGCACGATCGCCAGGAAGATGTAGCAGGCGGTGATCGTCATCCCCATGCCGAAGATGAAGCTGGTGATCGCTCCCATCACCAGCAGCACGTAGATGTTGTTGCCGGCCAGGTAGACCAGGTCGTTCGCCAGCGTGCCTGCCAGGCCCGTGACCGACAGTGACCCGATGATCAGCCCGACGCCCGCCAGCAGCGCGGCGAGCTCGGCCAGCGACGCGCTGACGCCCTCGACCAGCGCGAGGAAGCGCCGCCAGTCGAGCCGGTACCGGCGCCAGATCTGGTTGATCGCCAGCAGCAATGCAGTCGCGTAGAACGGCGCGATCGCCTCGCGCTGCAGCACCAACAGCATCCAGATCAGCAGCACGAACACCGCGATGTACTGCCAGCCCTCGGCGAACGTGCGCAGCGCCGACGGCAGCTCCTCGCGCGGCAGGCCGCGCAGCCCATTGCGCGCGGCATAGCCGTCGATCTGCACGAACAGCCCGAAGTAGAACAGCAGCGACGGGATCAGCGCGGCCGCAGCGACATGGATGTACGGCACGCCGAGGAACGACGCCATCACGAACGCGGTCGCGCCCATGATCGGCGGCATCAGCACGCCGCCGGTGGACGCGCAGGCCTCGACCCCGGCCGCATAGGTCGGCGAGAAGCCGGTCCGCTTCATTGCCGGGATCGTCACCACGCCGGTGGTCAGCACGTTCGACACCACGCTGCCCGACACCGATCCCATCATGCCGCTGGCGAAAATCGACACCTTCGCAGGGCCGCCGCGCACGACGCCGAACAGCGCGAACGCGAGATTGTTGAAGAACGTCGCCGCGCCGGTGAACTGCAGCACCGCGCCGAACATCACGAAGCCGATCACCAGCTCGCCGAACGCGCGGGTCGGAATTCCCATTGCGCTTTCGCTGCTCGCGAAGTGGTACGCGATCGTGGTCGTCAGCGGCTGCGGCAGGCCCGAGATCGGGCCGGGCATGTGGCCTGCGATCACCGGGTAGAACGAGATCAACGCGACGACGACGAACACCGCCGTGCCGCCGGCACGGCGGGTGGCCTCGAGCAGCGCGATCCATCCGACCGCAGCGATCGCGACCGCATGCGACGGCGCGAGAAACTCCCACGCCTCGGAGATGATCCGGTGCGCGTTCAGCGCGAAGAAAGCGAACACGCCGAACGTCGCTGCGAACAGCGCGACGTCGTACCACGGCACGCGATCGCGCGGCGCGCGCGGCCCCGCCGGCAGCAGCAGGAACACGCAGCTGACCAGCAGCGCGCACAACCAGTACAGGTATGCGGTGTCGAGCATCGTGTGCCCGACGAAGAACCGCAGGTTCATCAGCTGGTTGACCGCCAGCGCGACGGCGGCCACGCCCATCGTGGCGACGACGGCGCGCCACGCCGGCGGCAGCTGCCGCCGGCGTGCCTCGGGAACGGCCTGGGCCGCGGCGGACGCCACGGCGGCCCTAGAGGGGTGCGCTCCTTACCAGCTGGTCACGACCGGATCGAACCCCGTCTTGGTCAGCGCGTCGGCCCGCGCCTTCATCCACGCCTGCTGGAACGCCTTGTCGTCGGCGTGCTGGCCCTCGCGAACCTGCTTCCACGCCTGGGCAAGCACCTTCTGCCGCTCGATCAGCCGGTCGTTGTGCTTCTGGTGCTCGGGCTTCCACAGGCCCTTTTGCTTCCAATACGCGATCGCGCCTTCGTGGAACGGAATCACCCAGTCGAAGATCTGGCGGTCGACGCCCCAGCCGGCGTTGCCGGGCGCGGCGTCCTTGTACAGGTCGAACGTGTCGACCATCGCCTGCGTCATCGCCTGCACGAGCTTGGCGTCGACCTTGTCGTAGGTCATCAGGATCGGGTACGGATACGATGCCGACTCGGCCGGATTCTCCTTGCTCAGGCCCGCGCCCTCGGTGCCCATTGCGGGCACGAAGAACGGCGCGATCTTGTTGACCCGCTCCCAGCCCGCCTTGTCCTTGTGCGAGATCAGCGGGTAGACGATGCCGCGCGGCGACTTCTCGAGCTGATACGCCTTGCCCGAGATCGACGACGTGAACGCGGCGTCGGCCTGGTTGTTGATCACGCCGTCCATCGCCGCGCCGAAGCCGCCGAAATCGACGCGCTTGACGTCGTCCCACGTCAGGTTCGCGAACGCCAGCAGCGCCGTGATGTTCTGGTTCAGCGACGGCGCGCCGATCACCCACGCGACCCGCTTGCCCTTCAGATCGGCGATCGTCTTCACGCCGGTGTCGCGCGCCGCGATCACCGTCAGGATCTGATCCGAGTTGTTCAGCATCAGGCCGCGGATCGCCTGCGGGCCCCAGTCGCGGGCGCCGAACTCGTAGACGCCTTCCTGCGCCAAGTAGCTGCCGCCGACGCCGTTGGCCGAGAACTGCACCTGGCCTTCGCGGACCGGCAGCGTGCGCGACACGTCGTTCTTGCCGGGCAGCACGCGCAGGTTCACGCCGTACTTCTGCTTCAGCGCATTGCCGATCGCAACCGCCTGGTTGTAGCCGCCCGAGCCGACGTCATAGGCGCTCCACGCGATCGTCGCAGGCAATCCGGGATTCTGCGCCTGCTGCGCGGCCGCGACGCCGGCCGCCATCGACGCCGCCAGCGCGAGCGCTAAACGCGCCCGGAACAGGGTCACCGTCATGATGAGCATCTCCTCTCGGTACTTTGGTGGCGCTCCCCGGCGAGGCCGGGGGCGTGGCCGCAAAGCATAACGTGCCCGTCGCGGCAGTGCCACACCCCGCTGACCCGGCCGGGCTAGGGTCCGGTCAAGCCCGAGCCAACACAGGGATCTGCGTCACGGACCCTTGCGGCGCCCCATCAGCAGCGCGATCGCGACGATGATGATGATCGCGACGACGATCCCGAGCCAGACGCCGGCCTGGAAGATCGCGGCGATCGCCTCGCAGCCGGACAGCATCGTCGCCGACAGCGCGGCGAGCAGGATCAGCAGGATTCGCATCGGGGACTCCGTCGGGCGGGAAGCGAAATCTTCGAGCAGCATCCGATGCGCTGCCGGGGAAACCCCACCCGGGCCGGTGATTCGCGCAGGCCTCGCAGATGCCAACGGGTGAGCCGGTCGCGGCTGACCGGCGCCCGTTCGATGCTACGATCGGCCGCTGCTTGAATGTGATGAAAGCAAAAAGAGCAATCGACGCGATCGTCTTCGATCTCGGCGGGGTCGTGCTGCGATGGCGCCCGGCCGAGCTGCTGGCGCAGGCGCTGCCGGCGCTGGCAGACACGCCGCAGCAGGCGCAGCGGCTGTCCGAGCATTTCTTCCAGACCTTCGGCCCCGAAGGCGACTGGGCGCAGTTCGACCGCGGCACGCTCGGGGTCGACGACGTCGTCGGTCGGATCGTGCGCCGCACCGGGCTTGCCGAATCGGACGTGCGCGCAGTCGTCGCCGCGGTGCCCGCGCACCTGCAGCCGCAGCCGGAAGCGGTCGCGCTGATCGATCGGCTGCGCAGCCGCTGGCGGCTGCACTACCTGTCGAACATGCCGGAGCCGTTCGCGCGGCGACTGCTCGACGAGCACCGTTTCTTCGACTGGTTCGACGGCGGCGTGTTCTCGTCCCTGGTCAGGATGATCAAGCCCGAGCGGCCGATCTTCGACGAGGCCGCGCGTCGCTTCGGCGCCGAGCCGTCGCGGCTGCTGTTCATCGACGACAGCCCAGTGAACGTGGAGGCGGCACGCGCAGCGGGCTGGCAGGCAATGCATTTCGTCGACGTAGCGCAGTGCCGAGCGCAGCTCGCAGCACGCGGCGTGGTGCCGGACCCGGCCTGATCGACTGCGCGACCGCTTGCCGGCCCGACGGCGCGGGTTTCGACTAACGCAGAAACGCGAGCTGCGGCGACAGGTCCGATCGCACCAGCAGTGCGCGCTTCGCTGCCGCCTGCGCCGGCGCATCGAGCGGCACCAGCCACTGCACGTCCCCCGCGACCCGCGTCGCGATCGCGACGCCGTCTCGATACAGCACGCGGTTGCCGGTCAGCGCCGGGACCCGCACGCCCGGCCCGACGATGCCGACCAGGTTCAGCGGGTCGGCGCCGCTGACGGCGACGAGCTCCCCGTCGAGCGGCCTGCGCCGCACCTCGCGCAGCGCCGCGACCGCCTCGGGCAGCGCGTATTGCTCGCCGGTGACGCCGGCGACGAAGCGCCCGCCGCGGATCTCGCCGCGCGCCTCGAGCCGGCGGAACACGCGCAGCAGCTCGCGCCACGGCGGCAGCCACTCGGCCTCGCGCGCGAGGATCCGCCAGAACACGACGCCGTAGCGGCGCAGCAGCGTTCGTGCGACATGCTCGGCGACCTCGTCGTCGCGAGCGGCCGCCGCGCGGATCAGCGACCAGCGACCGGCATCGCGGATCCCGAACGCAGCGGTGCGGCGGCGCCGGCGGCCGCCCGCCAGCGGCTGGCGCCGATCGACCGGAACCAGCAACGCGCGCAAGCCGGCGAAACCGTCGGAGACGACATAGCCGAGCGCGACCAGCTCGGCGAGCGCCTCCTCGACCTCCGAGGGCAGCAGCCCCGCGCCATCGACGATCTCGTCGAAGAACGATGCGCCGTGCTCGGCGAGGAACACGCGCGCGCGCTCGGCGCGGGGACTTGCGACCGGCTGCGCCGCGTCCCGCGCGCCGGCGCGGCTCGCCGCACGATGCCACGACGGCGCATTGCGCCGGGGCAGCAGCGCGATCGGCGTCGTGCGCACCGGGCCGGCGCGACGAATGCCGTCGTCGGCCGGCGCCGGGCGGCTCAGCCGCGTCCACACCGCGCGCCCCGACAGTGAAAGATCGTCGAGCCAGCCGAAGTCGTATCCGTTCAGCCGCGCCGGCAGGATCTCGGTCTCCCACGCGGCGGCCGGCGCCTCGAAGCCTTCGAGCTCGGCGATCACGCCTTCGAGCGCCTGCGGGCCTTCCTTGCGCCGGCTCCCCGCCGCGTGATGCCAGTCGATCAGGAAGCGCATGAAATCCTGGCTCGTGACCGGCTCGATCTCGCGGCGCAACCGGTTGACCGTGTATCGATGGATCCGCGCCAGCAGCCTGCGTTCGCACCACTCGACGCCGATCGCCTCGGCCGTGAACGATCCGCGCAGCGCAAAGCCCTCGGATTCGAGCCGCAGCAGCGCGGAATCGACGTCGCTCGCCGGCACGCCGAGCGGATCGGCGATCGCGCGGGCCGTCACCGGCCCGAGTCCTTCGAGGCGGCCGCGAACGATCTCGACGAGCGCCGCATCGCGGTCCCAGGACTCGCCGGCAAGCGACTCGGGCACGACGATCGGCGGCTCGATCCGCAATCGATCCGCCGTCGCGCCGAGCAGCGCAGCGAACCGCGGCAGCCGCTCGGCTGCGACCCACAGCTCGGCGCCGGGACCGACCCGCAGGCGGGTCGCGCGGCGCGCAGCGGCAAGCGCCTCGAGCAGCTCGGGCCAGCCGGCGCGCGCCGCCGCTTCGGCCGGCGTCAGGAAACCGAACCACAACAACGCGTCGTGCAGCTCGTCGGGCGTCTCGGCCCCAGGGTACGCCTCGTCGCGCACGCGCTCGATCGCTTCGGGGTCGAGGCGGCCCAGGTCGGATGCGGTCTCGACGTCGAGCCAGCGGCGGCTCATCACCGCCTGCGTGCGCCGCTCCTCGAGCGGCGCATCGTCGAGGTACGCGTACGGGCGCGCCGACAGGATCTCGAGCGCGAGCGGCGACGGCTCGGTGACGTCGCGGGCAACGACCTGCACGGTGCCGGCGTCGATCGCCGCCAGCAGCCGCTCGAGTCCGTCGATGTCCATCGCCTCGTGCAGGCAGTCGTCGATCACCTGCGCGACCAGCGGATGGTCCGGGATCTCGCGCGGGCCCGACAGGTTCTCCGCACAGGCGATCTGATCGGGAAACACCTGCGCGATCAGGTCCTCGGCGTACATCCGCTGCAGCTGCGGCGGAACCTTGTTGCCGCCGCGAAAGCGGGGAATCGCGAGCGCGATCGCCGCGTCCCAGCGCCAGCGCGCAGCGAACATCGGCGCAGCGAGCATCGCCTGCACCAGCACGTCGCGCACCGTCTTCGCATGCAGGTAGCGGACCACGTCGGCGAGCGGGAAGCTGTGGCTGGTCGACAGCGACAGCACGATCGCGTCCTCGGTCGCCGCGGCCTGCAGCTCGAAATCGAATTTCACGCAAAAGCGCTTGCGAAGCGCCAGCCCCCACGCGCGGTTGATCCGGCTGCCGTACGGCGAATGGATCACCAGCTGCATGCCGCCGGTCTCGTCGAAGAAGCGCTCGAGGACGATCGTGGTGAGCGTGGGCAACGCGCCGAGCGCCTTGTTCGCTGCGGCGTAGTAGTCGACCAGCTGCGTCGCCGCCGCGGGAGCGATGCCGACTTCGCGCGTCAGCCAATCGAGCGCGGTGCCGTCGCCGATCCGCGCGACGAGCGTCTCGCGAAGCCGCGACACCGACTGCGACAACTCGTCGCTGCGTCCCGGCGCCTCGCCGAGCCAGAACGGGATGCTCGGCGGCTGTCCGTGCGCATCCTCGACCCGCACGCGGCCGGCCTCCACCCGCAGGATCCGGTACGACGCGTTGCCGAGCTGGAAAATGTCGCCCTGCAGGCTCTCGACCGCGAAGTCCTCGTTGACGGTGCCGACCGTGCCGCCGCCGGGTTCGAGCACGACCTCGTAATCGGCGTTGTCGGGAATCGTGCCGCCCGAGGTCAGCGCGGTCAGCCGCGCGCCGCGGCGTGCTCGCAGCCGCTTGTTGACGGCGTCGCGATGCAGGTATTGCCGCGCCTGGCCGCGGCGCGTGCCGAAGCCTTCGGCCAGCATCCGCACGATCTCGTCGTATTCGCCGCGCGCGAGATCCCGGTACGGCCACGCGCCGCGGACCAGCTCGAACAGCGCATCCTCGTCCCACTCGTCGGCGGCGACCTCGGCAACGATCTGCTGCGCGAGCACGTCGAGCGGCTTGTCCGGAATTCCGAACGTATCGAGCTCCGCGCGTCGCACCGCATCGAGCAACGCGACCGACTCGGCGAGCTCGTCGCGCGACAGCGGGAACAGCCGCGCCTTCGGCGTGCCGCCGACCGAATGCCCGGCGCGGCCGGCGCGCTGCAGGAACGTCGAGATCGACCGGCAGGCGCCGAGCTGGCAGACCAGGTCGACGTCGCCGATGTCGATGCCGAGCTCGAGCGACGCGGTCGCGACCAGCGCCTTGAGCCGGCCCGCCTTCAGCCGCTGCTCGGCGTCGAAGCGGCGCTCCTTCGCGAGGCTGCCGTGGTGCGCGGTGACGTTGTCGTCGCCCAGCCGCTCGGACAGGTGACGCGCGACGCGTTCGGCGTGCCGGCGCGTGTTGACGAACACCAGCGTCGTTCGGTGCTCGGCGATCAGCGCCGCGAGCCGGTCGTAGACCTGCTGCCAGACCTCGCCCGACATCACCGCCTCCAGCGGCGCGGGCGGGACCTCGAGCTGCAGGTCGCGCGCGCGCACGTGACCTTCGTCGACGATCACGCAGTCCTCGAGCGGCCGGCGAGCCCCCATCAGGAAGCGCGCGACCTTCTCGATCGGCTTCTGCGTCGCCGACAGGCCGATGCGGACCAGCCGGCGCTGCGCCAGCCGCTCGAGCCGCTCGAGCGACAGCGCGAGGTGCGCGCCGCGCTTGGTGCCGGCAATCGCATGAATCTCGTCGACGATCACGGTGCGCGTCGTCGCGAGCATCGCGCGGCCGGATTCCGATCCGAGCAAGACGTACAGCGACTCCGGCGTCGTGATCACGACGTGCGGCGGCCGCTTGCGCATGCCCGCGCGCTCGGACTGCGGCGTATCGCCGGTGCGCACCAGCGTGCGGATCTCGACGGCAGCCTCGCCGCGCGCGGCGAGCTCGTCGCGGATCCCGGCGAGCGGCAGCTCGAGGTTGCGATGGATGTCGTTCGACAGCGCCTTCAGCGGCGACACGTAGACGACCGCCGTCTCGTCGGGCAGCGGCGCGTCTGCGCCGCGGCGCACGAGGTCGTCGATCGTCGCGAGGAACGCCGCAAGCGTCTTGCCCGAGCCGGTCGGCGCCGCGACCAGCACGTCGCGGCCGGCCTGCACCGCCGGCCACGCGGCGCGCTGCGCCGGCGTGGGCTCGGCGAACGTGCGGCGGAACCACGATTCGACGGCGGGATGGAACAGCGTGGAAGTCATTGCC
>DATLGW010000548.1:0-4054 GCA_035540315.1 Burkholderiaceae bacterium
TCGTCGTCGGTCTCGTAGTAGGTGATGCGGTCGGCGCGGATCACCGCGCCGGCGCGCCGGATCTCGGCATCGCCGCGCAGCGTGGTCTCGCGCCCCACCCGGCTGTGGATCCGCTGCGCGCGCCCGAATACCGGTCCCTGCGGTTCTCCGGTGATGTGCGCTTCGCGCAGCTGCGGATCCAGCCGCAACGGCAGCGGATCGACCCCCGCCTGTGCCGCCGACAGCGCCGGCAGCGACAACCCGGTCCCGAGCACGAAGAGCCAGCGGCGTGCGTGCAAGTGCATCGGCTCAGGGTTCGACGGCGGCAGGAATCGGATCTTGTGCTCGGAATCGATCGACTATTATAGGGGCCACCTTTGAGCGTTCCCTCGCGCTCGCGCGCATCTTCGATGGACGACGACTCCCGGCTGCAGATGGCTCGCGATTGGCTCGCGAAGCTGCCGGCGCACTACGCGCTGCGAATCGACACGCTCCGGCCCGCATCGGACGATGCGAGCTTCAGGCGCTACTTCCGCATCGACAGCGGCGATCCGTCGCAGCGCAGCCTGATCCTGATGGATGCGCCGCCGCCGATGGAGGACACCGCGACGTTCGCCCGCGTGGCCGAGCTGTTCCTGGCCGCCGGCGTGACGGTGCCGCACGTGCTCGAGCGAGACACCGAGCGGGGTCTGCTGCTGCTGACCGATTTCGGCAGCGACACCTATCTCGAACGCCTCGACGACGCCAGCGCGCCGTCGCTGTACCGGGACGCGCTCGCATCGCTGGTCACGCTGCAGAACGCGAGCCGGCCCTCGGTGCTGCCCGACTACGACCGCGCGCTGCTGCTGCGCGAACTGTCGCTCTACCCCGACTGGTACGTCGCGCGGCATCGGCAGGTCGCGCTCTCGGAGGCCGATCGCCAGGTGCTGGCCGACGCGTTCGAGCTGATCCTGCGCAACAACCTCGCGCAGCCGCGCGTGTACGTGCACCGCGACTACCACTCGCGCAACCTGATGGTGCTCCAGACCGACCGCAATCCGGGCGTGCTCGACTTCCAGGACGCCGTGTACGGCCCGATCACCTACGACCTCGTATCGCTGCTGCGCGACGCCTATGTCTGCTGGGACGAGGAACGCGTGCTCGACTGGGCGATCCGCTATTGGGAGGCGGCGCGGGCTGCGTCGCTGCCGGTGAATCCGGACTTCGGCGAGTTCTATCGCGATTTCGAGTGGATGGGCCTGCAGCGCCATCTGAAGGTCCTCGGAATCTTCGCGCGGCTGAACTACCGCGACGGCAAGCCCCGCTACCTGCAGGACATGCCGCGCGTGCTCGACTACGTGCTCGCGGTCGCCGGCCGCTACGGCGCGTTCACGCCGCTGGCGCGGCTGATCGACCGCATCGAGGCCCGCGACGTGCAGGTCGGGCTGACTTTCTAGGCGCCGCCGCCGATGCGCGCGATGATCCTCGCGGCCGGCCGGGGCGAGCGCATGCGACCGCTGACCGACGCGCGGCCCAAGCCGCTGCTGCCGGTGGGCGGCAAGCCGCTGATCGTCTGGCACCTCGAGCGGCTCGCGGCCTGCGGCGTGCGCGAGATTGCGGTCAACGTTTCGTGGCTGGGCGAGCAGATCGAACGCGAGATCGGCGACGGGCGCCGATTCGGCGTGCGGATCCGGTACTCGCCCGAGCCGCAGGCGCTCGAGACCGCCGGCGGAATCGCCACTGCGCTGCCGCTGCTGGGCCAAGCGCCGTTCCTGGTCGTCAACGCCGACATCTGGTGCGACTTCGACTTCGGACGCGCGCGCACGATCGCCGCGCAGCTGCAGCATTCGGCGCTGCTGGCGTGGTGCGTGCTGGTGCCGAACCCGCCGCATCACCCCGGCGGCGATTTCGGGCTGGAATCGGGATTTCTGACCGAGCACGGCGAGCGATTGACGTTCTCGGGGATCGGCATTTACTCGCCGGCGCTGTTCGACGGCCTGCAGCGGGGCGAGCGCGCGCCGCTGGCGCCGCTGCTGCGGCGGGCAGCGCGCGAGCGGCGTGCCGGCGCCGAGCTGCACCGCGGCACCTGGTCGGACGTGGGTACGCCGCAGCGGCTGGCCGCATTGGATGCACAATTGCAATTGCCTACCGGAGACTGATCGTCATGCAGCCCTACGTGTCGCGCCGCCAGCAGCTCGCCGATCGCATGCGCGCCCGCGGCGGCGGCGTGGCCGTCGTGCTGACGGCACCCGAGGTCGCGCGCAACCGCGACTCGCACTATCCGTACCGCCACGACAGCTACTTCTACTACCTGACCGGATTTCCGGAGCCCGAAGCCGCGCTGGTGCTGGTGGCCGATGGATCGCAGACGCGCTCGATCCTGCTGTGCCGGGAAAAGAACGAAGAGCGCGAGATCTGGGACGGCTACCGCGTCGGCCCGGAGCGCGCGCGCGAGCTCTACGGCTTCGACGAGGCGCTGCCGTTCGACGCGCTGGATGCGCAGATGCCCAAGCTGATGGGCGATCGCAACGCGCTGTTCGCCGCGCTGGGCGCAGACGCGGCGCTGGACGCGCGGATTCGGCGCTGGTTCGACGACGTGCGCGCGCAGGCGCGCGCCGGTATCGCGGCGCCGTCGCAGGCGATCGACGTGCGATCGCTGCTCGACGAGATGCGGCTGATCAAGGATGCCGTCGAGATCGACATCATGCGGCGCGCGGCCAGGATATCGGCCGATGCGCACGTGCGCGCAATGAAGGCGGCGCGGCCCGGTCGATTCGAGTACGAGATCGAGGCCGAGCTGCTGCACGAGTTCCGCCGCCGCGGCTCGCAGTTTCCTGCATACGGGTCGATTGTCGCGACCGGTCGCAACGCCTGCGTGCTGCATTACCGCGAGAATTCGGCGCAGCTTCGCGACGGCGAGCTGTTGCTGATCGACGCCGGCTGCGAGCTCGACGGCTATGCGTCCGACATCACGCGCACGTTTCCGGTCAGCGGGCGGTTCTCGGCAGCCCAGCGCACGCTGTACGAGATCGTGCTGGCGGCGCAGGCGGCGGCAGTCGATGCGACCCGTCCCGGCGCCCGCTTCGTCGAGCCGCACCAGGCTGCGGTCCGGGTGCTCGCGCAGGGGATGATCGACTGCGGCCTGATCGAAGGGCCGCTCGACGCGGCGATCGACTCGGGCGCCTACCGGCGCTTCTACATGCACCGCACCGGTCACTGGTTGGGCATGGACGTGCACGACTGCGGCGAATATCGGGAGCCCGGCGAGACGGCCGAGCCCGGCGCCGAGCGGCCGTGGCGGATCCTGCGGCCCGGCATGGTGCTGACGATCGAGCCCGGCATCTACGTGCGCGCGGCCGCCGACGTGCCCGCGCAGTTCCACGACATTGGCATCCGGATCGAGGACGACGCGCTCGTCACCGACGCCGGCTGCGAATTGCTGACGACCGCGGTCCCGAAAGCGCCTGCCGAGATCGAGGCGCTGATGCGCAAGTAGCGGCGGACCGCCTCACCGGGAACGGGCGATGACGCTTGCGGCGACCGCGATGCTGCCGACGCTTCGGATCGCCGGCACCGGTCCGGTCGCGCTCGCCTGTGCGCTGTTCCTCGTGCGTCGCGGCGTGCCGCCGTCGCGGATCATCCTCGATGCGGTCGGCGACGCGGCCGCGCAGGCCGAGTTGCCGCCGACGCTGGCTCGACGCGCGCTGGCGATCTCGCACGGCACGCGGCAGCTGCTCGAGCGGATCGCGCCGATGCCTGCCGCGGGCGTCATCGAGGAGGTCGACGTGTCGATGCCGGGACGCCTGGGGCGCACGCGCATCCGGGCGTCCGACCTGCGGGTGCCGGCGCTCGGCTACGTGATCCGCTACCCCGCGCTGGTGCGCTCGCTGCGCGAGGCCGCAGCGCGCGCATCGTGGCTGCCGCCGAACTCGCCGGCGCCCGATGCGGTGATCCACGCCGAAGGCGACGCCGGCGAGAATGCGCGGATACGCGAGTTCGGCCAGTGGGCGCTGCTGACCGAGGTGCAGGTGCGTGCCGGCAGCCACGTCGCGTACGAGCGTTTCACAGATTCCGGGCCGCTGGCGCTGCTGCCGCT
>DATLGW010000549.1:0-6844 GCA_035540315.1 Burkholderiaceae bacterium
CCCGTCGACAGCCCCAGGAACCCCGGCCACACTCCCGGCGGGTCGACGACCGGCAGCGCGGCATTGCTGGCCGCGGGCGAGGTCGACATGGCAATCGGCGCCGATCAGGCCGGGTCGATTCGCATTCCGGCGTCGTTCTCCGGAATCGTCGGTTTGAAGGCGACCTACGGGCTCGTACCGTACACGGGGGTGATGGGGCTCGACTTCACGATCGATCACGTCGGCCCGATGGCGCGCACCGTGGCTGCCGTCGCAACGCTGCTCGAGGTGATCGCCGGGGCCGACGGCATCGACGGGCGGCAGCGCGACCTGCGGGTGGCCAACTACAGCGACGCGATCGGGAAGAACGTCGAGGGGATGCGGATCGCCGTCGTCAAGGAGTCGTTCGGCCATCGCGAATCGCACGAGGGGACCGACGCCGCCGTACGCGCCGCCGCGCAGAAGCTCGAGCGGATGGGAGCGGTCGTCGAGGAGGTATCGATTCCCTGGCACCGCTACGGACTGCCGCTCTGGGGCGCGCTGACCAATGAAGGCACCTATCACACGCTGATGGTCGGGCACGGCGTGGGGCGCCTTGCGCACGGCGCTTATCCGCTGTCGCTGATCACGGCGCTCAGCGGCTGGAAGCAAAAGGCGAACGAGTTGCCGCACACGATCAAGGCCGGCATGCTGCTCGGCTACCACCTGAGCGAAAACTATCAGGGGCGCTTCTATGCGAAAGCGCAGAATCTGCGCCGGCGGCTGCGGCGCGAGTACGACGCGGTGCTCGAGCGCTACGACCTGCTGCTGATGCCGACGACCGCGTTCCCGACGCTTCCGATCCCGCCCGACGGCGCGTCACTCACCGACACGCTCGCGCACTGCTGGACGATGCTGGTGAACACCTGCCCGTTCGACCTCACCGGGCACCCGGCGATCTCGGTGCCGTGCGGCGAGACCGACGGCAAGCCGGTCGGCCTGATGCTGATCGGAAAGCACTGGGACGAGGTCGCGGTGCTCAGGGCAGCGGACGCGTTCGAGAAGGGGTGAAGGAGTTTCGCGGCGCTGCGCCGTGCTAGTACGACCCCGGGGCCGCGAAATTCTCGAACTTCGTGTACTGCCCGAGGAACGTCAGCGTCACCGAGCCGATCGGACCGTTTCGCTGCTTGCCGATGATGATCTCGGCCATGTTCTTGTTCGCGGTGTCCGGATCGTACCGGTCTTCGCGATGGATGAACAGGATCACGTCTGCATCTTGCTCAAGCGCGCCTGAATTGTGGCTGACGATGCCGTCTGCCAACCACGAAGAAGGTCCAGGGACGGTCAAGTCAAAGACCTCTTCTAGGCCGCCCGGTTCCACCGCGAGCACCCGATCCCAGAACAAATCGCTTTCAGACTGCTGCCTTAGCGACTCGCTCTGCAGATGGCGCGCGTATTCCGCCACAACCGACCGCGACGGCGAGTACAGAGACCCCGCTGAGCCGTAGCCTCGTAGCGCCGCCATCTGCCGGCGAGTCACTCCCTGCTCGTGCATCAGCGCGCGAACCTCCTCGAACACATTCTGCGGAAGCGTGTCGACGTTCGGATTAGCCTTCAGACATTCGAGCCGTAACTGTAGAGCCTTCGCCTGCTCAATGCGCGGACCAAAAGCACCTATCTCTTGAAGAAACATCCGCTGCTGGTCAGCGCCGGAGACATCGATCGTCCAGAGGGGGCGGTGCCCGCCCTGACGGATCGAACGAATACGGACAACGATGCCAAAACGTAACAGCAACTGCGCCACGTCCCGCGCAAGCCGCTCGCTGCACGTACTGAAGTAGATCCTGGCAGATCCTACGCTACCCAGCGGACGCACATGAATGCAGCCGTCGGTCGCCCACAGGTGGCGAAGCAGCAATGCAATTTGCTCGTTGCCGAGGCGGAAGACATCTCGCGGCAGTTGCTTTTCATGACTACGCTGTCCAAATACGCCCAGACCACGCAGCCACTGTCCGACGCCCGCTGGATGCCATCGATTTCCGTTTCCTGAAATTACTAACTGATGCCACGTTCCGCGCCATTCGTGCCGCTGAACCTTGCATCCGAAGGCTTCGGCTGCCCGCGTGACTGCATCACTGTTGGCCTCTGATGCGGTGGTGTAGCGCAACGGCTGATGGCAAAGATAGCTACCGTCTCCGACGAGATGCGCCAGCAGGATGATTTCATGCTCGTGCCATTGCAATGGCTTCTGCGGAACCGGAAGATGGCGGGCGATAGCGACCCGATCTCCAGGCGTCACCGTCCCTAGTTCCAGCCAGCCTCGCCCGGTGAGCACCCGATGCTTTGCCGTCGCCCGAAGTGTCCTGCCACTTGCGAGAACCAAGCGCAACACTGGTTTCACGCCGACGCTCCATACCAAGTCGCTGTCGGCCTCCTCGATACGCTGAGCGGCATTAATCGCCAGCACCCGAGGCTGTCGCCCCACCAACTGCTGAATTGGCACGCTACTGCCATCGGCCAGCAATACAGGAGTATCTCCGGTCACGCATTCACGAAGATCGCTCATCACCGGCCGCTTGTCGTTGCGCTTCTCGACCTCCCGCGACAGCTGCGACAGCGCGATGACTGGACAGTTCAGCTCCTTCGCGAGCGCCTTCATCGACCGGGACACCTCGGCGACTTCGGTCGCACGGTTTTCACCGTGACTGGTCGCCGACATCAACTGCAAGTAGTCCACGACGATCAGCCCGAGCTTGCCGAACTGGCGCGCCAGCCGCCGCGCGCGCGCGCGCAGCTCCAGCGGATTGAGCGCCGGCGTTTCGTCGATGAACAGCTGCGCGTCCTGCATCTTCTGGATCGCCGCCGTCAGCCGCGGCCAGTCCTCCTCGTGCAGCCGCCCCGTACGCAACCGCTGCTGGTCGATGCGACCGACCGAGCACAGCAGGCGCATCGCGAGCTGCGTCGCGCCCATCTCCATGCTGAAGACCGCGACCGGCAGACCCTGGTCGACCGCGACGTGCTCGCCGATGTTCAGCGCCAGCGCAGTCTTGCCGACCGACGGCCGCGCCGCGACGATGATCAGGTCGCCCGGCTGCAGGCCCGACGTCATCTTGTCCAGATCGGTGAAGCCGGTCGGCACGCCGGTGATGTCGTTCGGGTTCTCGCGGTTGTACAGATCGTCGACGCGCTCGACGACCTGCGTGAGCACCGCCTGCAGGTCCTGGAAGCCGCCGCGGGTGCGTGCGGTGTCCTCCGAAATCTGGAACACCTTCGACTCGGCCTCGTCGAGGATCTGCCGCGTGTCGCGCCCCTGCGGATTGAGCGCCGTCGTCGCGATCTCGTCGGAAACCGACACCAGCCGGCGCAGCACCGAGCGGTCGCGGACGATCTCGGCATATCGGCGCACGTTCGCCGCCGACGGCGTGCCGGTCGCGAGCGCATTCAGGTACGCAAGGCCGCCGGCTTCGTCCAGCTTGCCGGTCGAGCGCAGCGAGTCCTGCATCGTCAGCACGTCGGCCGGCTGGTTGCGCTCGATCAGCCGTGCGAGGTGCTGCCAAATCAGCCGATGGTCGTAGCGATAGAAGTCCTCTTCGCGCAGCAGATCGGCGATCTTCTCCCACGCGGCGTTGTCCAGCAGCACGCCGCCGAGCACGGCCTGCTCGGCCTCGATCGAATGCGGCGGCAACCGCAGCGACGCGACCTCGCGGTCGCCGGCGGGACCGTGCGTGACAACGGCGGACATCGGAGAATGGTACGCCGCGCGAGCGAATCCGTGCGCGGCGATTACGGGAACTACGAAGCCTACGCCGTTTCGGCGAGCACCGACACGGTGATCTCGGCGTCGACGTCGCTGTGCGGCACGACGTGCACCTTGTGATCGCCGATCGTCTTCAGCGGACCCGACGGCAGCCGTACCATCGACTTTTCGACCGAGTCGAACCCCTGCTTGCGCAGCGCCTCGGCGATGTCGTAAGTCGTGACCGAGCCGAACAGGCGGCCGTCGACGCCGGCCTTCTGCGCGATCTGAACCGTCATGCCGTTCAGGCGCTCGCCGACCGAGCGCGCGGCCGACAGCCGATCGGCCTGCGCCTTCTCGAGCTCGGCGCGGCGCGCCTCGAATTCCTGCAGCGCCTGTTGGGTGGCGCGCTTGGCCTTGCCTTGCGGAATCAGGAAGTTGCGCGCGTAGCCGTCCCTGACCTTGACGACCTCACCCAGCTGGCCGAGGTTGACGACGCGTTCGAGCAGAATGATCTGCATCTCGAAAAACTCCTGCGGCTCAGTGGTTGTCGGTGTACGGCAGCAGCGCCAGGAAGCGCGCGCGCTTGATCGCATCCGACAGCTGGCGCTGATACCGGGCCTTGGTGCCGGTCAGCCGTGCGGGCATGATCTTGCCGTTCTCGCTGACGAAATCCTTCAGCGTGTCGATGTCCTTGTAATCGATCCACTCGACCTTCTCGGCGGTGAATCGGCAGAACTTCTTGCGCTTGAACAGCGCGCTCTGCGAAGAGCGCTTGGTCTTCTTGTCCTTCGGACCGCGGCGGAATGTGGCCATCCGTATTGCTCCTAATCCTCGTCTATCTCAAATCCGGTCACGTGCAGCACCAGCCCGCGCGAATTGCGTCGGCGCGGCGCCAGGAATCCGCTGATCGCGATGCCGCGCCCGAGCTCCACGCGCTCGAGCCGCAGCGCCTGCTCGGCCATCGCGATCGCCGCCAGCTCGAGCTCGACCCGGCGCTGCGATCCCGCCTCGGCCTGCATCGAATCGTGCTGCAGACGCAAACCCAGCACCGGTATCCCGGCCGGCGTGTAGCGCAGCGGGTCGCGCTCCACGAGCCGCGCCGACAGGCGTACGGCGTTCACGATTGCGGGCGGGGCTCATTGCCTGGGCGCGGCGCAGGTCGCTTGCGCGACGGCGCCCACGGTCACGACTGCGTTTCGCTGACCGACTTGCGCGCCTCTTCCTTCTGGATCCGGCGCATCATCGGCGACTGCCCTGTCTGGGCCTTCGGCATCTTGACGACCAGGTGCCGCAGCACCGCATCGTTGAACCGGAATGCATGCTCGAGCTCGTCGACCGTCGGCTGGTCGCACTCGATGTTCATCAGCACGTAGTGGGCTTTGCCGATCTTCTGGATCGGGTAGGCGAGCTGCAGCCGGCCCCAATCCTCGACGCGATGCATCTTGCCCTGGCGCGACTCGACCATCTGCCGGTAGCGCTCGACCATCGCAGGCACCTGCTCGCTCTGGTCGGGATGAACGATGAAAACGATTTCGTAGTGGCGCATCGATTCCCCTGTGGACGATGGCCGCCGGCTTCGGGATCGCGCAGAATCAGTGCGGCGATCGCGCCCTCCGGGCGCCCCCGGAAGGTCGAGCCGTGCGGCAAAGGAAAACGAGCATTATGCCATGCGCCGGAGCTCGCGTCGAGCGGCCGGTACGGCCGGCGAACGCGTGACGCGCGTCGCCTCGGCGACTTTCCTGCTGCGGCTGCTGCTGGCTGCACAGCTGGCGGCGCAGGCGACCGTCGGCTGGGCGCTGGTCGTCCGGGCGGGGCTGCCGCTGTGGGCCGCGGCAACGATCGTGCTGCTGGCGCCGGCGCTGGTCTACGGCGCGGTGATCGGCGCCCAGTTCGCGATCGCCGCGAACGCGCCGGTCGCGGGTTCGGCGGCGCCCGCGATCGGACTGCGCGGATGGCTGGCGGCGTTCCTGCGCAACTGGTGGCACGCGATGTTGACGTTCATGGTGCTGATGCCGCTGTTCGGCGAGCGGCCGATGCCGCAGCCTGCGCGGCCGACACGCGTGCCGGTCTTGCTGATCCACGGCTTCTTCTGCAACCGCGCGCTTTGGCGTCCGATGGCGCGGTTCCTGGCCGAGCGCGGCCACCCGGTCGAAGCCGTCCGCATGGACCCGGCGATCGCGCCGCTCGACGATTACGCGGCGTGCATCGCCCGCGAAGTCCAGCGGCTGCGGCAGCATGCCGGCAGCGCCGAGGTGGCGCTGGTGTGTCACAGCATGGGCGGTCTGGCAGCGCGCGCGTACCTGCGCGCTTATGGCGACGAAAACATCGTGCGCGTCGTCACGATCGGCAGCCCGCACCGGGGCACGCTGCACGCGGCCTACGGACTGGGAGCCAACGTGCGCCAGATGCGCCAAGGCTCCGACTGGCTGCGCGAGTTGGCGGCATGTGAAACGCCCGACCGCTGCAGTCGCTTTCTGGTGATCCTGTCCCATCAGGACAACATCGTTGCGCCGGCAGCGGTGCAGACGCTGCCAGGCGCCGACGTTGTCGCGCTGTCGGGCATCGGACACCTGTCGATGATCTACGACCGCGGCGTCTGGCAGCGCGTGGCCGATGCGATCGACCGGACTCGCGTTGGGGATGCGAGCGTGCGAAGCGGTCGATCGAGCCTATAGTTTCGGGTTGATGAGCGCGAAACGAACAACCTCCTCTGCCGACGCCGACCGCCGCAGCAGCGCCGACGGCGGTCCCCGTCGCTCGGAGCCGGCCGCCCCGCCCTCGGCGCGCAAGCCGCCGCGGCGCACGCGCGAACGGATCCTGGAGCTGTCGCTGCGGCTTTTCAACGAACTCGGCGAGCCCAACGTCACCACCAGCGCGATCTCCGAGGAAATGCGGATCAGCCCGGGCAACCTGTACTACCACTTCCGCAACAAGGACGACATCGTCAACGGACTGTTCGAGCAGTTCGAGCGCGAGATCGATCAGCTGCTGGTCCAGGCAGGGCGTCACGAGCCGAACGTCGAGAACGCGTGGCGGCTGCTGCAGTTGCTGTTCGACATGATCTGGCGCTACCGGTTCATCTATCGCGACCTCAACGATCTGATGTCGCGCAACCGCAAGGTCGAAACCCGGTTCCAGGCGATCCTG
>DATLGW010000550.1:0-12098 GCA_035540315.1 Burkholderiaceae bacterium
GTTTCGTGCTGACGAACCATCACGTGGTCGATGCCGCCGACGAGATCTACGTGACGCTGACCGACCGGCGCGAGCTCCGCGCCAAATTGGTCGGCTCGGATCCGCGCACCGACATCGCGCTGCTGAAGATCGAGGGCGACAAGCAGTTCCCGTCGCTGCGCTTCGGCGACGTCGACCGGCTGCGCGTCGGCGAGTGGGTGATCGCGATCGGTTCGCCGTTCGGGCTCGAGAACACGGTCACTGCCGGAATCGTGTCGGCCAAGGGACGCGAGACGGGCGAGTACCTGCCGTTCATCCAGACCGACGTCGCGGTGAACCCCGGCAACTCGGGCGGGCCGCTGCTGAACATGAAGGGCGAAGTGGTCGGGATCAACTCGATGATCTACAGCCGCACCGGCGGCTTCATGGGGATCTCGTTCGCGATTCCCGCCAACGAGGTGCTGCGGGTCGTCGAGCAGCTGCGCGCGACCGGGCGGGTGACCCGAGGCCGGATCGGCGTCGGCATTGCCGAGGTCACGCGCGACGTCGCCGAGCCGCTGGGGCTGCCGCGGGCCATGGGCGCGCTGGTGCGCAACGTCGAGGCGAACGGGCCCGCCGATCGGGGCGGCATGGAAGTCGGCGACATCATCACGCGTTTCAACGGCCAGCCGATCGAGCGCGCCAGCGACCTGCCGCGGCTGGTCGGACGCACGCAGCCCGGCACTCAGGCCAAGGTCGAGGTCTGGCGGCGCGGCCAGACGCGGGAGCTGACGCTGCAGATCGCCGAGCTCGAGCCTGAACGCGCAGTGCGCACCGCCCAGCGCCCGGGGGCGCCGACGCCGCCGCCGGCGGCCAATCCGCTGGGCCTGGGCGTCAGCGACATCACCGAGGAGCGCCGCGCACAGCTTCGGATCAAGAGCGGCGTTCTGGTCGAGTCGGTCGACGGTCCGGCTGCCGCCGCCGGACTGCGCCAGGGCGACATCGTGCTGTCGATCAACAACCAGGACGTGACCAGCGCACGCCAGTTCAACGAGCTGGCGACCAAGCTCGAGCGCGACCGCACGCACGTGCTGCTGGTTCGGCGCGGCGACAGCGCGCAATACGTGCCGATCAAGCCGACGCCGGCCCGCTGACGCCGACTGCGAGCTGCCCCCGCGGGGGCAGCAGCCGCGCGTCGGACGCGGATCGATCGGGCGGCGCCCGCCGCGGCGTCAGCGGCGCGAAAGCGGGTCGCGCCGATCGGCTAGAATTGCCGGTTGGATTGCGCGCGCCCGCCGGCGTGCGGTTGCATGCTTCGTTACGGAGCCGCAGCCGCCCCGACCGCGGCTCGCCCGAGTCGTCGGCCGGCCCGCCGCACCGTTCCCCCGCAATGCAGCACATCCGCAACTTCTCGATCATCGCGCACATCGATCACGGCAAGTCGACGCTGGCGGACCGCCTGATCCAGCGCTGCGGCGGGCTGTCCGACCGCGAGATGGCCGAGCAGGTGCTCGACTCGATGGACCTCGAGCGCGAGCGGGGAATCACGATCAAGGCGCAGACCGCGTCGCTCGAATACGCCGCGCGCAGCGGACAGACGTACCAGCTGAACCTGATCGATACGCCGGGGCACGTCGACTTCTCGTACGAGGTCAGCCGTTCGCTGTCGGCTTGCGAGGGAGCGCTGCTGGTCGTCGATGCGTCGCAGGGCGTGCAGGCGCAGACGGTCGCGAACTGCTACACCGCGATCGACCTCGGCGTCGAGGTCGTGCCGGTGCTCAACAAGATCGACTTGCCGCAGGCGGACCCCGAGTCCGCGCGCGCCGAGATCGAGGACGTGATCGGCATCGACGCGACCGATGCGATTCTCGCGAGCGCGAAGACCGCCGTCGGCATCGACGAGATCCTCGAGGCGATCGTCGAGCGGATCCCGGCGCCGAAAGGCGATCCGGACGCGCCGCTGCAGGCGCTGATCATCGATTCGTGGTTCGACAATTACGTCGGCGTCGTGATGCTGGTGCGCGTGGTCAACGGCACGCTGCGGCTGCGCGACCGCATCCGGCTGATGGCGACCGGCGCCGCGCACACCTGCGAGCAGCTCGGCGCGTTCACGCCGAAGTCGGTCGCGCGCGAACAGCTGTCGGCCGGTCAGGTCGGCTTCGTCGTCAGCGGCATCAAGGAGCTGAAGGCGGCGAAGGTCGGCGACACGATCACCCACGTCAGCCCCGCGGCCGCCGAGCCGCTGCCGGGCTTCAAGGAGGTCAAGCCGTCGGTGTTCGCCGGGCTGTATCCGGTCGAGGCGAACCAGTACGAGGCGCTGCGCGAGGCGCTGGAGAAGCTGCAGCTGAACGACGCGTCGCTGCACTTCGAGCCCGAGGTGTCGCAGGCGCTCGGCTTCGGATTCCGCTGCGGCTTTCTCGGGCTGCTGCACATGGACATCGTGCAGGAGCGGCTCGAGCGCGAATACGACATGGACCTGATCACGACCGCGCCGACGGTCGTCTACGAGGTCCGCCAGCACGACGGCACGGTGACGCTGATCGAGAATCCGGCGAAGCTGCCCGACCCGAGCAAGGTCGCCGAGATCCGCGAACCGATCGTCACGGTGACGATCTTCGTGCCGCAGGAGTACGTCGGGCCGGTGATCACGTTGTGCGAAGGCAAGCGCGGCGTGCAGCGCAACCTCACCTACCACGGCCGGCACGTGCACCTGGTCTACGAGCTGCCGATGAGCGAGATCGTCCTCGACTTCTTCGACAAGCTGAAGTCGGTGTCGCGCGGCTACGCGTCGATGGACTACGACTTCCTCGAGTACCGCGCGTCCGACGTCGTGCGGCTGGACCTGCTGGTCAACGGCGAGCGGGTTGACGCGCTGTCGGTGATGGTGCATCGATCGAACTCGCAATATCGCGGCCGCGAGGTCGCCGCGAAGATGCGCGAGCTGATCCCGCGGCAGATGTACGACGTGGCGATCCAGGCAGCGATCGGCGCGAACATCATCGCGCGCGAGAACATCAAGGCGCTGCGCAAGAACGTGCTGGCCAAGTGCTACGGCGGCGACATCACGCGCAAGCGCAAGCTGCTCGAGAAGCAGAAGGCGGGCAAGAAGCGGATGAAGCAGGTGGGGTCGGTCGAGATCCCGCAGGAGGCGTTCCTCGCCGTGCTGCAGGTCGGCGATCGCTAGCGGCATGAACTTCGCGCTGATCCTGTTCGTGCTGCTGGTGTTCACCGGGGTCGCCTGGGTCGCCGACCGGCTGTATTTCGCGCCGCAGCGCCGCCGCGCCGGCATCGAGCGCCAGCCGTTGTGGCTCGAGTACACGGCGGGGCTGTTCCCGGTGATCGCGATCGTGTTCCTGCTGCGCTCGTTCCTGTTCGAGCCGTTCAAGATCCCGTCGGGCTCGATGATGCCGACGCTGCTGGTCGGCGACCTGATCCTGGTGAACAAGTACACGTACGGGGTGCGGCTGCCGATCATCCACACCAAGGTGCTCGACGTCGGTTTGCCGCAGCGGGGCGACGTGATGGTGTTCCGCTTCCCGCGCGACCCCAGCGTCGATTACATCAAGCGGGTGATCGCGCTGCCCGGGGACCGGGTGACCTACGAAAACAACAGGCTGTGGATCAACGACCGCCCGGTGCCGATCCGCGAAGCCGGCGAATTCTTCGACTCGGAACGGCTGACGTATTCGCGGGCGTACCTCGAAACGTTGGGAGAAACCGAGTATAAGCTGTTGACAGATTTGGAAAAACCGTCTTTCATTCCGACCGTCGACGGGTTCCCGCACCGCGACAGCTGCCAGTACGGGCGCACGCGGCTGAGCTGCCTGGTCCCGCCCGGGCACTACTTCGTGATGGGGGACAATCGCGACAACAGTCTCGACAGCCGGTTCTGGGGCTTCGTCCCGGAGGAAAATATCGTCGGCAAGGCATTCTTCATCTGGATGAACTTTGGCGACCTCACCCGCATCGGACCATTCCAGTGACACCTAGGTTGCGCAACCGCCAGACGGGCCTCACGCTGCTTGGACTGATCTTCACCGGGATCGTGATCGTGCTGGTCGCGATGGTGGGGATGCGCGTGCTGCCCACGGTCACCGAATACATGGCGATCAAGCGCGCGGTGACGAAGGCGCGCGACGCCGGTCCGGATCCGCAGGCGATCCGCGCTGCGTTCGACCGCTTCGCCGCCGTCGACGACATCACGGCGATCAGCGGCAAGGACCTGGACATCCAGCGCACCGCTGCCGGCCCGGTGGTCGGCTTCCGCTACGAGAAGCGGTTGCCGCTGTTCGGACCGGCCTACCTGCTGCTCGAATACGAGGGGGACACTCGCCGCTGATCGCGGCGATCCGGCAGCCGATGACGATCGACGCGCTTCAGGACAAGCTCGGTTATCGGTTCGGTTCCGAGCCGCTGCTGCGGCAGGCGCTCACCCATCGCAGTCACGGCCAGAGCCACAACGAGCGGCTCGAGTTCCTTGGCGACAGCGTGCTGAACTGCGTCGTCGCGGCGCTGCTGTACGACACGTTCGTCAAGGTCGACGAGGGCGACCTGTCCCGGGTGCGGTCGAATCTGGTCAAGCAGCAGACGCTGTACGAGATCGCGCAGCGGATCGAATTGAGCCAGCATCTGCTGCTCGGCGAAGGCGAGTTGAAGAGCGGCGGGTTCCGGCGGCCGTCGATCCTGGGCGACACGATGGAAGCGGTGATCGGAGCGATCTTCGTCGACGGCGGCTTCGACGCGGCGTACCGGGTCGTGCGCACGCTGTACGAGCCGATCCTGAAGTCGGTCGATCCGAAGACGCTGGGCAAGGACGCGAAGACGCTGCTGCAGGAATACCTGCAGGGCCGCAAGGTGCCGCTGCCGGTGTATTCGGTGGTCGCGACCCACGGCGCTGCGCACAACCAGCTGTTCGAGGTCGAATGCGCGATTCCGAAGCTGGCGATCCAGGTACTGGGCAGCGGCGGCAGCCGCCGCGCCGCCGAGCAGGCTGCCGCGAAGCTGGCGCTGGAGAAGGCGCAGTCGCTGCTGCCGGCGAGCTCGCGCAAGCCGCGCGCCACCCGCGCCGGCAAGCCGCCGGCGCCAGCCGCGACGAAGCCGGCCGAACCCAAGGCGGCCGATTCCGGCAACAACGATTCGGGCCCCGCCGATGCGAACGGCGCCGACGGCCGGGCTGCCGATGCCAACAGGACTGCGGTCGAGGCGAACGGCAGCGCTGCCGACGGCGCGGGCGCCGGCAGCGCCGACGCCTCCAGCGGCGCAGCCCCCGGCACTGCCGCGACCAACGAATCGGCGGGGGCGGCGCAGCGGGTGCGCGTGAAAGCGGCGTGAGCCGTGACGCGCCCGGGCTGGCCGCAATGAGCACCGGCACGACCACCGCTGCGCCCGAGTTCCGGTGCGGCTACGTCGCGATCCTCGGGCGGCCCAACGTGGGCAAGTCGACGTTGCTGAACCGGCTGGTCGGCCAGAAGCTGAGCATCACGTCGAGCAAGCCGCAGACGACGCGGCACCGGATCGTCGGCGTCGTCACGCGCCCGAATGCGCAGCTGCTGCTGCTCGATACGCCCGGCTATCAGACGCGCAGCGGCGGCGCGTTGAACCGGGTGCTGAACCGCACAGCAGCCCAGGCCGCACGCGACGCGGACGTGGTCGTGCTGGTCGCCGACGCGGCAGGTTGGACCGCGGCCGACGAGCAGGTTGCGCGGCTGGTGGCGCCGGCCACGCCGGTGGTGCTGGCGCTGAACAAGGTCGACCAGGTTGCCGACAAATCGCGGCTGCTGCCGCTGCTGGCCACGCTCGGCGCGCACGACCGCTTCGCTGCGATCGTGCCGATCAGCGCGCGCAGCGGCCGTCAGGTCGATGCGCTGCTCGCCGAGGTTGCGCAGCGGTTGCCTGCGGGCGAACTGGTGTTCGCCGAGGACGAGCTGACCGATCGCAGCGAGCGCTTTCTCGCAGCGGAGGCAGTGCGTGAGAAGATGTTCCGGCTGCTCGGCGACGAGGTGCCGTATCAGAGCACGGTCGTCATCGACAAGTACGAGGAGCTGCCGGGGCTGCGCCGGATCTTCGCGACGATCGTCGTCGAGCGCGAGGCGCAGCGTCCGATCGTGCTCGGTGCGCGCGGCGAGCGGATCAAGCGAATCGCCAGCGAGGCGCGCCAGGATCTGGAGCGGCTGCTCGACGCGAAGATCTATCTGGAGGTCTGGGTCAAGGTGCGCTCGGGCTGGTCCGACGACGAGCAGCGGCTGCAGTCGTATGGCTACGAATGATTCGGCGCTGGTGCAGCACGAACCGGCATTCGTGCTGCACGCGGTGCCGTACCGGGAAACCAGCCTGGTGGTCGAACTGATCACCCGCAGCCACGGTCGCATCGCCTGCGTTGCCAAGGGCGCGAAGCGGCCGCGCTCGGCGCTGCGCGCGGTGCTGCTGGCGTTCCAGCCGCTGCGGATCGCCTATCGCGGCCGGCTGGAGCTGCGCACGCTGACGGCAGCCGAATGGGTCGGGGGGATCGCGGCGCCGCAAGGCGATGCGCTGCTGTGCGGCTTCTATCTGAACGAGCTGCTGCTGCGGCTGCTGGCGCGCGACGACCCGCATCCGGAGCTGTTCGACGGCTACGCGCAGGCGCTCGCGGGGTTGGGCGGCGGCGCCGGGGTGGAGGCGACGCTGCGGCGCTTCGAGTGGCTGCTGCTGCGCGAGATCGGCTATGCGGTCGACCTCGAGCGCGATGCCGAGCAGCGCCCGATCCAAGCGGCGCATCGGTACCGGCTGCAGCCGGGGCAGGGCTTCTGGGTGGCCGACAGCGCCGACGAGCGCAGCTTTGCCGGGCAGACGCTGCGCGACATGGCGGCCGGCGATTACGATTCGGCGCGGACGTTGTCGGAGGCCAAGCGGCTGACCCGTGCGATCCTGTCGCAGCACCTGGACGGCACGAAGCTGAAGACGCGACAAATCCTGATGGACCTGCAAAAACTGTGAAGCCGATGATCGAACTGGGCGTGAACATCGACCACGTCGCCAGCGTGCGGCAGGCCCGCCGCACCTACGAGCCCGATCCGGTGTGGGCCGCGGTGGAGGCGCACCTGGGCGGCGCCGACGGCATCACCGTGCATCTGCGCGAGGACCGGCGCCACATCCAGGACGAGGACGTGCGGCGGCTGCGCGAGCTCACGCACATCAAGCTGAACCTGGAGATGGCCGCCACCGACGAGATGGTCGAGATCGCCTGCCGCGTCGTGCCCGAGATGGCGATGCTGGTGCCCGAAGGCCGGCACGAGATCACCACCGAGGGCGGCCTCGACATCGTCGGCCAGGAAGCGCGGCTGCGCGCCGTCGTGCGGCGCCTGCGCGACCGCGGCATCATCACCAGCGTGTTCATCGATGCCGAACCGGCGCAGGTCGAGGCGGCGGCGCGGATCGGCGCGCAGGTGTGCGAGATCCACACCGGGCCGTATGCGCACGCATTCCATGCGCGCGGCCGCGACGCCGAGAGCCCGGCCGTGGTGGCCGAGCTGGCGAAGATCCGCGACGCCGGCAACGCGATCCGGGCGCTCGGCATGCGCTTCAACGCCGGTCATGCGCTGAACTACTTCAACGTGCAGCCGGTCGCCGCGCTGCCGGGGGTGCGCGAGCTGCACATCGGGCATGCGATCGTGTCGCGGGCGGTGTTCGTCGGCATGCGCGAGGCGGTGCGCGAGATGAAGCGGCTGATCCGCGAGGGGGCCGTCGGGTGATCTACGGCATCGGCACCGACATCGTCGTCGTCAGCCGCATCGAGCGGCTGCTCGAGCGGCACGGCGAGCGGTTCGCGCGCCGCGTGCTCGGACCCGACGAGATGCGGGAGTACCTGCGCCGGCTCGGCCGCGGCAGCGCCGGCGCAGCGCGTGCGGCGCGCTACCTGGCCAAGCGCTTCGCGGCCAAGGAAGCGTTCTCGAAGGCGCTGGGGCTGGGGCTGCGCGCGCCGATGACGCTGCTCAGCCTGCAGGTGCTCAATGCGCCCGGGGGGCGGCCGGTCGCGGTCGCGCGCAATGCGCTGGCGCCGTTCCTCGCCGAGAATCGACTGGTCGCGCACGTGTCGCTGTCCGACGAGACCGACAGCGCGGTCGCGTTCGTCGTCATCGAACAGCGCACCGAGGCCGCGGACGCCGGCGCATGAACGCTCCGCGACCCGCCGCAATCGCGCTCGGTCCGGTCGTCGTCGACGTGCAGGGCCTGGCGCTGACCGGCGCCGAGCGCGAGCGGCTGCGCCATCCCGCGGTCGGCGGCGTGATCCTGTTCAGCCGCAACTTCGAATCGTTCGAGCAGGTGCGCGCGCTCGCCGCGCAGATCCATGCGGTGCGCCGCCCGCCGCTGCTGGTGTGCGTCGATCACGAGGGCGGGCGGGTGCAGCGGTTTCGCGGCGCCGGCTTCACGTCGATCGCGCCGATGCGGGACCTCGGACGGCAGTGGGACGCCGACCCGATCGCGGCCGTTCGGGAGGCGACGCAGATCGGGCGCACGATCGGCAGCGAGCTGCTTGCGGCCGGCGTCGACCTCAGCTTCACCCCGGTGCTCGACCTCGATCACGGGCGCTCGGGCGTGATCGGCGATCGCGCATTCCATGCGGATCCGCGCGTCGTCACGCTGCTGGCGAAGAGCCTGAATCACGGCCTGCTGCTGGCCGGCATGGCCAACTGCGGCAAGCATTTCCCCGGCCACGGGTTCGCCGCCGCCGATTCGCATGTCGCGGTGCCGGTCGACGAGCGCCCGCTCGCGCAAATCCTGCGACACGACGCTGCACCGTACGGCTGGCTCAGTCCGGCGCTGGCGGCGGTGATGCCGGCGCACGTGATCTATCCGCGCGTCGACGCCAAGCCAGCGGGTTTTTCGCGGCGCTGGCTGCAGACGATCCTGCGGCGGCGGCTGGGGTTCGACGGACTGATCTTCTCCGACGACCTGACGATGGAAGGGGCGGCGGTCGCAGGCGACATCGTCGAGCGCGCGCACGCGGCGCTGACGGCCGGATGCGACATGGTGCTGGTGTGCAACCGCCCGGATCTGGCCGACCAGCTGCTGGCGCGGCTCGCGCCGCCGCGCAATCCGAAGCTCGCGCGCCGCCTGGCGACGGTCGCGCCGCGTCGCTCCGCGTGGTGACCGACGCCGAATTCGACCTGAAATCGTTCCTCGCCGGCCTGCCGAACCGGCCCGGGGTGTACCGGATGCTGGCCGACGACGGCACGCTGCTGTACGTCGGCAAGGCACGCGACCTGAAGAAGCGGGTCGCGTCGTATTTCCAGAAGATCCACGACTCGCCGCGGGTCGCGCACATGGTGTCGCGGATCCACCGCATCGAGGTCACCGTCACGCGCTCGGAGGCCGAGGCGCTGCTGCTCGAGAACAACCTGATCAAGGCCCAGCAGCCGCGCTACAACATCCTGTTCCGCGACGACAAGTCGTATCCGTACCTGAAGCTGACCGATCACCCGTATCCGCGGATCGCGTACTACCGCGGCGGCGTCGGCGCGAAGGGCCGCTACTTCGGCCCGTATCCGAGCGCCTGGGCGGTCAAGGAGAGCATCCACGTGCTGCAGAAGGCGTTTCGCCTGCGCACCTGCGAAGACACGGTGTTCGCGAACCGGTCGCGGCCTTGCCTGCTGTATCAGATCGAGCGCTGCAGCGGCCCGTGCGTGCGCGCGATCGATGCGCAGTCGTATGCAGCCGACGTCGAGCGGGCCGTGCTGTTCCTGCGCGGCGGCCACCGTCAGGTGCTCGGCGAGCTCGAGGGCGCGATGCAGCAGGCCGCCGCCGATCTGCGCTTCGAGGACGCCGCAGTGCTGCGCAACCGGATGACTGCGCTCGCGCGGATCCTGCATCAGCAGGACATGGACACCGGCGCCGACATCGACGTCGACGTGATCGCAGTCGCCGTGCGCGGCGGGCGTGTCTGCGTGAATCTGGCAATGGTGCGCGGCGGCCGGCACCTGGGCGACAAGGCGTATTTCCCGGCGCATGTCGATGCCGACGACCCGCAGACGCCGCGCGAGATCGTCGACGCGTTCCTGTCGCAGCACTACGCCGACGGTCTCGTGCCGCCGGTGATGGTGTCGAACGTCGAGCCGTCCGACGAGCTGCTCGAGCTGCTGCAGCAGGCCGGCCACCCGGTCCAGTGGGTCCGCCAGCCGCAGTCGGCGCGGCGCCGATGGCTCGAGCAGGCCGAGCAGAACGCACAACTGGCGCTGACGCGCGTGTTGTCCGAGGAAGGGTCGCAAAAGGCGCGCACCCGTGCGCTCGCCGAGACGCTCGGCGTGGACGACGCCGACCTCGATTCGCTGCGGATCGAATGCTTCGACATCAGCCACACGATGGGCGAGGCCACGCAAGCGTCGTGCGTCGTCTACCAGCGCCACGCGATGCAGCGCGGCGAGTACCGGCGCTACAACATCTCCGGCATCACGCCGGGAGACGACTATGCGGCAATGCGCCAGGTGCTCACCCGCCGCTACGACAAGATCGCGGCCGGCGAGGGCGTGCTGCCGGATCTGGTGCTGATCGACGGCGGCCGCGGCCAGGTCGCGATCGCGCGCCAGGTGTTCGACGAGCTCGGGCTGGACGCGTCGACGCTGGTCGGCGTGGCCAAGGGCGAGGACCGCAAGGTCGGACTGGAGACGCTGGTGTTCGCCGACGGCCGCCCGCCGCAACAGCTGGGGGTGGAGTCGCCGGCGCTGATGCTGATCGCGCAGATTCGCGACGAGGCCCACCGCTTTGCGATCACCGGGATGCGCGCGCGCCGCGCCAAGGCGCGCAAGGCTTCGGCGCTCGAGGAGATCGCCGGCGTGGGGGCCAAGCGCCGCCAGCGGCTGCTCGCGCGGTTCGGCGGCATGCGTGGCATCATGGCGGCGAGCATCGACGATCTGGCGGCGGTCGAGGGCATCTCGCGCACGCTGGCCGAGGAGATCTACCGGCGGCTGCACTAATGCGGTTGAACGTACCGACCCTGTTGACCTGGCTGCGGATGATCGCGATCCCGCTGCTGGTGGCCGTCTACCTGGTGCCCGGCGACGCGTTCACGATGCCGTTGCGCAACGTCGCGGCCACCGTGATCTTCATCGCGGCGGCGGTCACCGACTATTTCGACGGCTGGCTCGCGCGCCGGCTCGGCCAGCTGTCCGCGTTCGGCGCGTTCCTCGATCCGGTTGCCGACAAGCTGCTGGTGTGCACCGCGCTGGTGCTGCTGTTGCAGCTGCAACGGGTCGGCGTGCTGGTTGCGGTGATCATCATCGGGCGCGAGATCGCGATCTCGGCGCTGCGCGAATGGATGGCCACGCTCGGCGCGCGCGGGAACCTGGCCGTGCATCAGATCGGCAAGCTCAAGACGACCGCACAGCTGATCGCGATCCCGATGTTGCTGCATCACCAGCCGCTGTTCGGGATCGACGTCAACCGCATCGGCGTGTGGCTGATCTGGATCGCGGCGCTGCTCACGCTGTGGTCGATGATGTATTACCTGCGCCAGGCGTGGCCGCACATGCGCGACTCCGCGTAGCCGGGGCGCCGGAGCGGGTGCTGCGGTTGATGTACAATCGCGTGAGCGCGACGCGGGAGTAGCTCAGTTGGTAGAGCGCAACCTTGCCAAGGTTGAGGTCGCGAGTTCGAGACTCGTCTCCCGCTCCACCGAATTCCCCCGGACCCTTGCCTGCCGCCGCGCTCTGCCGCGGGACGCGCCGCTTCGTCCGCGGCCGCGGGCCATGTTGCGTCAGACCCGAATCCCGGCTGTGGTCAGCCGTTCGGGCGGCCGTTAACCGCCGTCTGGCTGCCGGCCGCGTCACGGCCGGTGCGTCGGTGCCCGCGCGGCGGAAGAATCCGCTCTGGACGACGACACGGTCACGATGATCCAGAGCTCGGCCTACGAAGGCAGCCCCGAATCCGCAACCGGCGCCTGGGCGCGCGCGTTCGCGTTCGGGGCCGTGTTCGCGGCGCTCGCGTGGCTCGGGGTCACGCAGACCTCGTACGAAGGGCGGATCGCTGCGCTGTGGCCGGCCAACGGTCTGCTGCTGGCGGCGCTGCTCGCGTCACGGCCGCAGGCGATGGCGCCGCTGCTGGCTAGCGCGTTCGGCTTCAACGGTGCGGTCAATCTGGCTGCCGGCGACGCGATATCGATTGCGCCTGCC